>JBAUAY010000105.1:0-2380 GCA_049676235.1 Streptosporangiaceae bacterium | reverse complement strand
GGCAGCGACTTCAACTACGACTACCAGGTCAGCCTGGATGAGTCCCGCGGCCAGGTCGACTACAACTACCGCGCCGAACCCGGTCTGCTCGGCGGCGAGCGGTCCAGTGAGATGCCGGGCTACAGCTGCTTCCTGCGCGAGGGCGATGAGGTCTTCCACACCTACTCGGTTTACGGCAGGGGCACCGAGTATGTCGGAAACACCTACACCTTCCTCGACCTGACCGCCCTCGGCCGCCAGGAGGACTGGGAGGAGCCCAAGGGCCGGGTCGCCCCGGTCCGCGGCGGCGACCCGACGTTCACCAGCTGAGCATTTCCCGGACCGAATGAAAATACCCGGGCCGGGTTTGCTTAATACCCATATGGGGTTTATCCAATACCTGGCCTGGGTTTTCCGGCATAGCACCGAGGGGTATTCGGCTCGTAAATTCGGCTATTTCGCTTGCCGAATTGGCAAGTCATCTTTAATGTCGTATTAGCTCCCGAAAGGGCGGGGGAGGGACCCGTACATGAGCCAGAGCTTCGCGGTCGGCAGCGCGGCACAGCCGGTAGCCGCCGCCCCCCGTGTTGGTGAGCAGGGCCGCCCGGCAGAACTGGACCTGCGCCGGAAGCTGCAGCTTGCCCTGGCCGCCATCTGGCTGCTGGACGGCATCCTGCAGTACCAGCCGTCCATGTTCGGCCAGGCGTTCCCGCAGATGCTTGCGGGCAGCTCCGCGGGGAATCCCGCCGTCATCGCCAGCCCGATTAACTGGTCGGCCACCCTCATTACTCACCATCTCGTCGCGCTGAACGCCATTTTCGCGACCATCCAGATGGCGCTGGGTCTCGGGATCGCCTGGCGCCCTACGGTCAAGTTCGCGCTGGGTGCCTCGGTGACGTGGGCGCTGGCGGTGTGGTGGCTGGGCGAAGGGCTTGGCGGGGTCCTCGCCGGGAACGCCAGCCCGGTCAATGGCGCTCCCGGTGCGGTGCTCCTCTACGCGCTGCTCGCGGTCCTGCTCTGGCCCGCCGACCGGGATCCCGCCGCGCCGTTCGTGGCCGGCCGGGCTGTGGGCCGGGGGGTCGCCCGGGCGCTATGGCTGGTGCTGTGGGCGAGCCTGGCGTTCTTCGCCCTGCAGCCTGCTGCCCGGGCACCGCGGACCATCAGCGGCATGATCTCGGGCATGGCGGCCGGGCAGCCCGGCTGGCTGGCCTGGATCGACAACCACGCCGCGAACGCGCTGGGGAGCCAGGGCCTGGCGGCCTCGATCGTGCTGGCGGTAGCGCTGGTTGCCGTGGCGGTCGGCCCGTACCTGCCGACCCGCCTGGCGCGAGCGGCCGTGGTGCTGGCCATCGTCCTAGCCGTCGTCATCTGGCTCGCCGAAGGGCTGGGCGGCCTGTTCACCGGCGGTGGCACCGATCCCAACTCGGGCCCGCTGCTCGCCCTGCTCGCGCTGGCGTTCTGGCCCGCCGCACCGAGCCTCGCCGCACAGCGTCCCTCTTCTACGGCACCGGAAGGATCGTGACATGAGCGGTCCGGCCTGGCTCACCGACATTTTCGCGGCCGTGATGATCACCGTCGCCGCCTATTGCGCGAGCCGCCTGGTCGTGGCGCGCTGGTGGCGGCGGCCGACCGATGTCGATTCCGACGGCGTGCACGTGGTCATGGGCGTGGCGATGGCGGGGATGCTGGTGACGGGTCTGCGCTTCCTGCCGGTTGGCCTCTGGGAGGCGGTCTTCGCCGCGGCCGCCGGATGGTTCGGCTGGCGGTCCGTGCGGGTGCGCCGGGGCACGCCGCTGAGCCGGTGGCACTGCCCGCAGCCGGTGCCGCACCTGGTCGAGTGCGGCGCGATGCTCTACATGTACCTCGCGGTGCCGGCGGTGGCCGTCGCCGCTAAGGGCGGGATGTCGGCCACCGGGACGCGCTTCTCGTTCCTGGCCCTGGTGCTCGCGTTGTTCATGTTGGGCTATGTGGTGCGGGTCGGCGACCGGCTCAGCGTGCAGGCTCCTACGCTCGCCGTGGCGGTGCCGGCCAGGATTGTCGCGGCCACGAACCGGCCGGGGGAACCAGGCGCGCTCATGACGGCTACCGGGCCGGAGTCCGCGGGGGCAGCCTCGCACGGCGGCTGGGCCGGTGTCGGCCCAGTCAGCCAGGGGACTTCGTACCTGGCCCCCCGCTGCGCCGCGATGTGCAAGATCGCGATGGGGATCACCATGGGGTACATGCTGATCCTGATGCTTTAACCTGCGAACTCGTATCCGGCTTCTTCGACGGCCGCACGCAGCGCGGCGTCGCCGGGCAGCGGCTCACCGGTGATGCGGACCTGGCCCGCGGCTACGTCGACGTCGATCTCGGTGACACCGGGAAGCTGGCCGATCTCGGCCCGGATGGCGTTGGCGCAGTG
>JBAUAY010000104.1:0-2613 GCA_049676235.1 Streptosporangiaceae bacterium | reverse complement strand
GTCGACGGCATGGGCGCCGTCATCAGCGAGGCCGCCGGGGCCGACGCGGTGCTGCTGACCCCGGCGCACCAGTTCCCGCTGGGCGTGACGTTGCACCCGCGGCGGCGCCGGGAGGCGGCCGGCTGGGGCGGTGTGGTGATCGAGGACGACTACGACGGGGAGTTCCGTTACGACCGGCAGCCAGTAGGCGCCCTGCAGACCCTCGCGCCCGATCATGTCATCTACGCCGGGACGGCCAGCAAGAGCCTGGCCCCCAGCCTGCGGCTCGGCTGGCTGGTCGTTCCCCCGCGGCTGCTCGACGCGGTGACCGCGGAGCTTGCCGCCGGGCCGTCCGCGCTCGACCAGCTGACCCTGGCCGAGTTCATCACCTCGGGCGGCTACGACCGGCAGATCCGCCGGGCCAGGCTCGCCTACCGGCGCCGCCGGGACCGTCTGGCCGCCGCCCTCCGCCGTCAGGGCCTGCACGTCACCGGGATCGCCGCCGGCCTGCAGGCGGTACTTGAATTTCCCCGAACGAGCGTCGAGCGTGCCGTCATCGACCGTGCCAGCCAGCATGGCGTGACCATCGACGGGCTGGAACGTTATCGCGCCGGCGAAAGCCCGCCCGCCGGTGACGGCCGGGCGGGCTTGGTGATCGGCTACGGCCGCCCGCCTGAGCATGCCTTCACCACGGCGCTGGCCCGGCTGTGCGCCGCCCTGCCAGGCGATCCCCGGTGAGGCCAGGCGCCTGGCTAACGACACGACGGCGAAGAACTCATCGGATGATCGATGAGCCCATCGTCGGGGCGGGTGTCCCGGCCAGGTGGTGGATGATGTCGTGACGGGAGACGCCGTCGGCGAACATGCGCCTGGCCGTCTGGAACGTCGGGCTGTCCTCGGCGTGCCACAGTTCCTCGATCACGCGGTACGCGGCGTCCGTGAACTCCTCGCTGGTCATGCCGGTGGGCGGAGTGCACGCGCCGAACTCGGCCTCGACCAGACGGCGGCGGTCAGCCGGATCCGCGAGATCCAGCGGAGCGTGCTGCTGCGGCACCGGCAGCGCGAACATGCGGCGCCCCACGTTATCGGAGAGCCAGGAAACGTCGGCGTCGCTGGCGGCCAGGCCGGACGCATAGCCGCGGATCGCGACCGCGTCCGGGTCGTCGTACGCCTCGCCGAACCGGGCGAGCACCCTCGGCACCTGCTCCATAAGCACCGTGGTCCCGGCCTCACCCAGGTCCCGGTGGTCGGCGGACCAGCGGACCCATGCGGTCACCGCGGGCTCGAGGTGGCTGCGCTGCGCGGGGGACAGGACGAAGGTGTTCGGCACGTGACCGAGGAGTATGTGCGCGAGCTTGCGCGGACCGACCTGGGCCGGCGGCTCACCGGGAACGCGGCCGCTGTAGCCGGTGAGCACCTCGGCCCAGAACCGCGTGGACTCCTCGTCGGCCGCGACGGCCTCGGCGGCCAGCGGGCTCTTCATGAACTCGTCGACCGCGGCCGCACGGTCGGCCGCGGTGAACACCGGCCTGGACCCAGTATCCCCCGCATCCTCCGCGTCGGCCGGGAGGCGGCGGACCCGGGTCCGCGCGATCGGCAGGTACGCCAGGGTATCGGCGGACAGGTCCGGGTTCGGGTCGTAGTCAGTCCGGTCCAGCGGCCCGGACAGGCGACGGCGCGCTTCGGCCAGGGGCATCTGCTCGGACCGCTCGAACTCCTCGTTGTCGCCGGTGATGGCCTCGATCAGGCGGGCCGCGTTGGAGGACACGCCGATCGCGGTGGCGACGGGGATCCCGGTCAGGTCAACCTGCACGACGATGCCGTGTTCGGCCTCGCCGTAGCCGAACGTCACCGCGATGGCCTCGTCGTCACCGAACACGTCGTAGCGGCGCCAGGCCTGGCCGGGTGTCACCTTGCCGACCCCGGTTACCCAGTCCGGCGGGTAGATACCCGCGCCGGTCAGTTCGGCCAGCGCCTGGCTGGCCGCCCGCTTGGTGTTCTGGGTGCCGAGCGTCATGAGCAGTCGGAGCAGCGCCGCGCCGTCGGGCGTCCGCTTGCGGACCGCCCCGTCCACCAGCACGGTGGAGATGAACTTCTCGGCCTCATCGGGATCCAGCTGGCCCGCCACGCGCGGAATCGCCATGCAGGTCGCGGTCTCGAGTTCGGCCCGCAGCGGGTCGCCCGCCGCGATCCCGGCCCACAGGCTGGCCAGCACCCGCTCGACGACGGCGTCCGCGCCGGTCCGCCCGCTACCGGAAGATGCTGTGCTGGCTGACGCCTTGCTGGCTGACGCCTGGCTGGCCGGATTGCCGCGACGCGGCTTGGTCTTCTTGCTCACCGCGTCATCCTACGGCCCCCAGGCGGCAGAACTCGGTGTCCAGGGCGTCGATGAGGTACCCGAAGGTGACATCCACCGATTCCGGCAGCCCGAACCCGCCCGCGGACTGCAGGGTGGCGATGCCGTGACAGGCGGCCCGCCAGATGCGGACGGCATGGATGAGGGCGGTGCCCTCCAGGTGGTAGCCCACCAGGGCCGCGCTGATCACCTCGACCGCCTGCACCGCGGCCTCGATGTGCTCCTCGTCGCCCGGCGCGGGCGCTAGCACGCTGGCCGCGTAGCGCCCGGGGTAGGCC
>JBAUAY010000103.1:0-7089 GCA_049676235.1 Streptosporangiaceae bacterium | reverse complement strand
ACTGCGCGGGACGCCGCCGTCTTCGCCGGCGTGGCGTCCGCCGCTAGTGCCGCCGTTACCCAGCGTGCTGGAGGTGTAGGCGCGGGCGGCCTCGCGCTGGCTGATGAGGTCGTCGCGGTCCTGGCTGACGGCGGCGGTCTCGCGGCGGGACTGCGCCAGCCCGCGGCGGGCGTCTCGGCCACGGCGGGAGGTGCGGCGAGCGCCGGCCAGCAGCATGCTCAGCCCGAGCATTCCAAGCGCGCCGATCACGATGCCGTACAGGAGCAAGGTGCCGGTGGAGCCGGTCACGTGGTAGCCGAACACCGCGAAATGGGTCACCGCATGGGCGTGACCGCTGTTGGCCAGGACGCCGGCCACGCCGGCGATTACCGCGGCGACCAGGATGACCAGCCCGAGAATGATGATCATGGTGCACTCCCATTTGTTTGCACTGTAGGTCTACAGTAAATCAGCTGGTTGAGGCAATGTCAACATTGTAGACCTACATCGATTGAGCGGGATGGTGGCCTACATCCTGCGGCAGGGATCGCCGGGGTCACTCGGCGACGCGTGCACTGACCGGCCGGGTGCACGCCGGGCCGCCGCCCGCAAGGTGATCCACGTTCGGCTCGATGGCGAGGTTGGGGATCGCCCGCCCGATCCAGCGGGGCAGCCACCAGTTGGCGGACCCAAGGAGTTGCATGACCGCGGGCACAAGCACCATGCGGACCACCGTGGCGTCGACGAGTACGGCGACCGCCAGGCCGAGACCGAACACGCCGAGGATCCGCAACGGATCGCCTATGACGAACGAGCCGAATACGCAGAACATGATGGCGGCAGCGGCGGTGATCACCCGAGCCGTGCTGGCGAGCCCGCTGGTCACGGCTTTAGCGTTGTCGCCGGTTCGGACCCATTCCTCGCGCATGCGCGAGAGGAGAAAGACCTCATAGTCCATTGACAGGCCGAACACGATGGTGAACATCATTAGCGGGATCCAGGGGTCGATCGGCCCGGTGCGGCTCACCCCGAAGATGCTGGCGAGCCATCCCCACTGGTAGACCGCGACGATGACGCCGTAGGCAGCGCCCATCGAGAGCAGGTTCATCGCGGCCGCCTTGAGCGGGATGGCGATGGACCGGAACACTACTACGAGGAGAAGGAACGCCAGCAAGACCACCATTCCGATTACCCATGGCAGCCGGCCAGACAGGTAGGCCGAGGTGTCGGCTCCTGCGGCGGTCTCACCGCCGACGAAGGCGGTGACTCCGCTGTCCGCGGTGACTCGCGGGATCACCTGCTCGCGCAGCAGGTGGACGAGTGATGCGGTCTGGGCGGACTGCGGCGCGGTGGCGGGATACACGACGATGACCGCGGCGTCACGGGCGGCGTTCACGATCGGCGGGCTGGCCGAGGCCACGCCTGGCACTTGGCTAAGGCGTGCGCCAAGCTGAGCGATACCGGCTTGCGCGTGCGGACCACGGAGGTCGGCCGCGACGATGAGGGGCCCGTTGAACCCAGGGCCGAAGCCCTCCGCCAGCAGGTCGTAGGCCTGCCGGGTGGTGAGCGAGGTCGGGTCGTTGCCGGCGTCGCTGAACGCCAGCCGCATCGAGAAAAGCGGCACCGCCAGCACCACCAGCACTGCCAGCGCTGAGGCGGCGCAGATCCATGGCCGCTTCTGCACCGTTTCGCTCCAACGGCTCCAGAACCCCCGGCTTGTGGTGGCGCCGGGCCTGGCGAGCAGACCGGGGATGCGCAGCCGGTCGATGGCCGTCCCGGCGAAGCCGAAGATCGCAGGCAGAAGGGTGAGCGCGGCGGCTAGCACCAGGGCGACCGCGACGATCGTCGCGGTCGCGAGGCCGTCCATGAACGGCAGGCCCACCACGAACAGCCCGAGCAGGGCGATGACCACCGTGGCCCCGGCGAAGAGCACGGCGCGCCCGGCCGTGGACAGGGCCACGATGGTGGCGTCTCGGGGCGGTTGCCGCTCGGCCAGTCCTTGGCGGTAGCGGGTGACGACAAACAGGGCGTAGTCGATGCCGACACCGAGGCCGATCATGATCATCATGTCCGGGCCGAAGGTGGGCACGGTGATGAGGTGGCTGAGCGCCACGAGGATCCCGAAGCCCATCCCCACTCCGACCAGAGCGGTGAGGATCGGTAGGCCCATGGCCACCACCGACCCGAAGGCGAGAAGCATGACCACGACGGCGGCCACAAGCCCGATCATCTCGCTCGACCCGGGGGCGGCCGAGACGACCTGCTCGACCGGTGCGCCCCCGACCGCGACCTGCAGACCTGGCCGGGCGATGCCGCTTGCGGTGTCGATCACCCGCCGGACTGCGCTCGCAGGCAGGTCCGCGGCCGTGGCGTCGAACTGGACCACCACGAAGCCGATCCGGCGGTCCGGCGACAGCTGCCGGCTGGCACCAGGGGCGAGCGGACTTTGCACGGCAGAGACGTGTGCCAGCGATTGCAGGGACCTCACCAACCGGTCGATGGTCGCGGCGTTGGCGGGGCTGTCGAGCGGGCCCAGCGAGCGCAGGACCACGTCCGCACTGTCACCTTTCTGCGACGGGAACCGGCTCGCCAGGAGGTTCTGGGCCTGCTGAGAGGGCGAGTTGCCCAGGGCGAAGTTGTTGTCCAGCTGGCTCCCCGCCCACTGCGCGAGCCCGATGACGGCCACCACGGCGAGGAGCCAGCCTGCCAGCACCCGGCGCCGGTGGTCGTAGCACCACGCGGCGAGCCGGCCGAGCCCGTTCTGTGGAGATCGGGCAACGTTTGTGTCGATCGGGCTCTGGGTGGTCACCATCGGCGAGCCTCCTTTAAGTGACAGTCATACTCTCGATTTGAGAGTAGCACTTTCGATTCGAGGGTAGTAGTCTCAAGCATGGCTACTGATGCCGAGCGCCGCCGCTCGTACGACGGCACGGGCGGCCAGGCGCGGACCCGCCTGGCTCGCGCCGCGGTCGTCGAAGCCGCCCGGGCCCTTTTCCTTGAGCGCGGCTACGCCGCAACGACAATCGAGACCATCAGCGACCTGTCGGACGTCCCGCCTGCGACGGTGTACCGGTTGTTCTCGTCGAAGCTCGGGATCCTCAGGGCACTGCTCGACGTCTCAATAGCTGGTGACGACGAGGCCGTCGCGTTGGAGGACCGGCCCCACGTCCGTGCGCTTCTTACCGACCCAGATCCCAAGAACCAGCTGTCCGGTTTCGCTGGCATCACCGGCGGCATCATGTCGAGGGCCGAGCCCGTTCACCGGATCCTCGTTAGCGCGGCGGGCTCCGATCCTGACGCTGCCGCGCTACTCGCCGAGCAGACGCGACACAGGCAACAGGGCCAGGCGCGGATCGCGCGTTCCCTGGCTCGCGCTGGCGCTCTACGGCCGAAGCTGCGCGAGCGCGACGCTGCAGACATCATTCACGCACTCATGTCCCCCGAGGTATACCGGCTGCTCGTCTGTGACCGAGGCTGGCCCTCAGGGCGGTACGAACAATGGTTGAAGGACATCCTCATCGACCAGCTGCTTGCCCGGCCGACGACCGGAGGCGGCCGCACGGCCCCCTAACCCCAAGGCCGGTTAGTTAAGGTTCGTCGCCAGTTGTCAAGGGTGCGCCGAGGATGGCGATGGTGATGATCGCCTTGCGGGTTGCGCGGTCGACCTTGCCTTTGGCGTTGTATCTGGACATGGCGCGCTTGACGACGCGGGGGCTGGTGCGCAGCCGCTTGCCGGGCATCAGGCTGGCCAGGACGAGCCGGCCGATTTTCCCGGCCAGGTCGGTGGCGGGGCTGGCGATGACGCCGGCGGCGAGGATGACCTGGTCGCGGGCAGCGTTCAGGGCGACGGAGAAGCTGGCGCGATCGGGGTCGGTGCCGGGAACGGTGCCGGCGGCGTCGGCGATGGCGGTGCGCAGTACCTGGTAGGTGACCAGCAGGGCGTAGGCCTCCTGGTCGATGCCGCCGGGGGTGCGGGCGCGCAGGACCCGGCCGCCGGGGATGGTGGACTTGAGCTCGAAGTAGGCGCTCTCGACTTCCCAGCGCTCGTGGTACAGGACGGCCAGGTCGCCGGCGGGGTAGCGGTCCGGGTCGGTCAGGGTGGTGACCAGCCGGCAGCCGCCTGTCGCGTGCCCGGCACTGGTCGTGACGGTGACCTCGGCGTCGATGACCCGGACGGCGACGCCGCCGAAACGCGACAGCCACGACCCGCCGGGAAGGCGGCGCAGGACCGGGAGCCCCGGGGCGCCGTTGCCGGCGCGGACCCGGATCAGGAAGTCTGCCCCGGTTCCCGCGATCTGCGCGGCCAGGAACCCGGCCCCGAAGCCGCGGTCGGCCAGCAGGATCATCCCCGCGTGCAGGCTGCCCAGCAGGCCCGGGGCATAGGTGGTCTCGCCCGCTGAGACAGGCCCGGACACGGCGTCGATGACGGTGCGGGTGCCGCAGCTGACCAGGACCAGGAGCCGCAGCATCGGGTAGCCGGAGCCGCCGTTGGCGCCGCCGCGCTGCTTGGAGTAGACGGCCAGGTTCGCCTGGCTGTCCGCGACGGTCATGATCGTACCGTCGATCGCGCAGACCAGCAGGCCCCGCCACCGCGCCCCGCCCGGGGACGGGCCGCGCAGCAGGAAGAACAGCTCCCGCAGCGGAGCCGGGCCGAGCCTGCGCCGCGCCTGGGTCATCGCGGACGCGGTCGGGACCGTCACGGGCAGCCCGCCCAGTCCTGCGGCCACCCGGTGCCAGACCTGCGTATAGCCCAGCTCGGCGAACAGGCATCCCGCCAGCAGCAGGTAAACCGCCACCCGGGCCGGCAGGACCCGTATCCGCCGCTGAACCCGGCACGTCTGCTCCAGCACCGCGTCGACCATCTCGAACGGCACCTGCTGCGTCAGCTCGCCCAGGTGACCCGGCGCGAACCGCCCTCCGGCCACCGTCACGGCACGGGTAATGACACACTTATCCACGGCGGGGCTCCTGGTGACGAGGCTGTCTTTGGCGGACAAACCTCACTTACCGGAGTCCCGCTGCCATCGCACCAACCGACACACCTTGACAGCCAGGCAACTCGCTTAACTAACCGGCCTTGCCCCTAACCCCTGGCCTGGCTCGCGGCCAGCAGGGCTCAGGCGGCAAAAGGGGCGGTGCCAGCGAGCCGGGGCATAATCGGCTACACGCTGCCTGAGATCCGCCGGCTGCTGATCAGCTTGATCCAGTGCTACGCACCGGACCCCGGGCGCGTCTGGTCCTGGTCGAGATGGCGTCGGCGACGCCAGTACCAGGCCGGGCTGTGTCACTACCGGCAACACGGCTACGCACTCACCTGATCTGGATGTTGCGGAGATGCGCGCTGGCTACCAGGATGTGGGCATGACGGGTGAGTTCTTGCCAGCCGGGGACTCTCCTGGCCCCGGTGCGGAGCCGGAGCTGAGGGCGTCGCATGCGGACCGGGATCGGGTCGTCGAGGTCCTGCGCGTTGCTGCGGGCGACGGGCTGCTCACCGCGGCCGAGCTGGACGAGCGCCTGGAGGCTGCACTGTCCGCCCGCACCCGCAGCGAGCTGGCTGTCCTGACCGCTGACCTGCCGCCGAGCGAGATTCAGCTGCAGGCCAAGGACCTGGTCCGGATTGACCAGCGCTTCGGCGATGTGACGCGCACCGGCCGCTGGGTTGTCCCGCGGCGGATGGAAATCCGGCTGACAGCAGGCGACGTGAAGCTCGACTTCACCGAAGCGGTGATTACCCAGGACACGTTGCGCATCGATGTCGACCTGGGAATCGGGGGGGACCTGACCCTGGTGACCAGGCCGGGCATCGTGGTGGATACCGATGACCTGTCGGGGAGGCTCGGCGAGATCAAAGTCCGTGATGTCACCGACCCGCACGCACCGGTCATCCTGCGAGTGGAACTAGCCGGCCGTGTCCGCGGCGGCGGCGTCGTAGCGCGACCTCCGCGACGGACGTTCTGGCAGTGGCTGCTCCGCAAGCCCCAGCCGTATCGATCGCGGGCCGGCTGACGTGGCGCTGATGCCCGGCCCATTCGCAGCTAACGCGTCGTATCCGATCTTGATGCCATAGTTGCCCTGACGCTTAACTAGCCTTGTACGCGGGCCCATGTATCGCTCGAATCCATCTTCTTGGCAGTAGTACTTTACAAAGGCCAAAAGAAGAGTCGAGGGCTATAATAGAATTTGATTTCTGATATACCTGTCAACGTCCTGCAGCCCGCTGCCAGGCCAACAGGAGGAGGTACGCAGTCGGGTATTCCCGCTGGCCGATAGGTTGACTTCACGTAAAGGGTCACTTTGCTGGTCTGGCACGACACATTCACCTGTTGCCACGCAAGATAAGTGTTGCTCAAAGTTTCATTGTGGTTGGGACACTGCTGCTCGTTCAGGCCTATCATCGCGTTTCGGATGGCCTCGGTTTCTCCGTAGGCCAGAGTGTCCCGGTCCCAGCCGTCCTCGATACATATGAGGCGCAGATCGTACGGACCAGACGAAGACAAACTCCAGGCGATGCGGTTGTACTGGGGAATGTTGTGTTTAAAGTCCGACGTTGGCCACCATTGTAGCCACGCCGTATACCGGCTCCCGTCTACGGTCAGATTAGGATAGTGGTCCTCGTAGACATAGATGGCACTCGAATCCCGTCCTGGTCTACCGCGAAGGCTTCAGGCGGTCGCGGGCGGCCGGGTAACCGATAGTTCCGGCGGAGTCCCGCGATACGCCTCGACCTCCACAAGCGCCAACTGCCCCGTACACCCCTGGCTGAGACTCGAGGACGGAAGGTCGGCAGTAAGCACGTTGGGATTCCCGTGCCGGCAAAACCCCGGGTCGGCCGGGTCCGGGTCGTACCAGGCCCCGGTGGACAACTGGACGACCCCGGGACGCACCGCGTCGTCCACAGAAAGCCCGGCCAGGCACGCACCCCGGTCGTTGAAGATCCGCACGAGGTCACCGTCGCGCAGCCCGCGCACCTCCGCGTCGGAAGGGTGCATCCGCACCGGCTCACGCCCGGCGACCTTGACCGACTGGCTGTGCGCGCCGACATCCAGCTGGCTATGCAGTCGCGACCGCGGCTGATTGGCGACCAGCTGCAGGCCGAAGCGCCCCGCGGCC
>JBAUAY010000102.1:0-2559 GCA_049676235.1 Streptosporangiaceae bacterium | reverse complement strand
TCATCGTGCGCCGGTACGGCTTCTGGTCGTAGGAGGCGCGGACCATCCAGATCTCGCAGTCGATGCCGTACTGGGCGCAGGCGAAGGCCAGCGCGCTGCCCCACTGGCCGGCGCCGGTCTCGGTGGTGAGCCGCTTGGTGCCCGCGGCCGCGTTGTAGAACGCCTGCGGGACCGCGGTGTTCGGCTTGTGCGACCCAGCCGGTGACACGCCCTCGTACTTGTAGTAGATCCGCGCGGGGGTGTTCAGCGCCCTTTCCAGCCGGTGCGCCCGGTACAGCGGGGTGGGCCGCCATAGCCGGTAGACGTCGAGCACGTCGGCCGGGATGTCAATATAGGAGTCGGTGGCCACTTCCTGGAGGATGAGCTCCATCGGGAACAGCGGAGCGAGGTCCTCCGGGCCCACCGGCTGGAGCGTCCCCGGGTGCAGAGGCGGGGGCGGCGGCGAGGGCAGGTCAGGGATCACGTTGTACCACTGGCGGGGGATCTCAGACTCATCCAGTGTGATCTTGGTGCGCTCGGTCACGACGGCCTCCGATCTCCGGTGGGAACAGCTTTCCGAACCTTACGCCCCCGGCAGAAGCGCCTCAACAGTCACCAGGCGATATAACCGCACCCGTTCGGTCCCAAGGCCGTTAGCCGACTAGCGTCTTGATGGCGGCGGTCAGTTCGGCCATCGCCTTCTTCGCGTCGGCGAAGTACATGCTGGTCTTGGGATCGAAGTACAGCTCGTTCTCCATGCCGGCGTAGCCGGTCCCCATCGAGCGCTTGATCACGATGATGGACTTGGCCTGGTCGACGTCCAGGATGGGCATGCCGGAGATGTCGTTGCCCGGACGGCGGGCGGCCGGGTTGGTCACGTCGTTGGCCCCGATGACCAGGGCCACGTCGGCGCGGCCGAACTCCGGGTTGATCTCGTCCATCTCCTTCAGCTGCGGATAGGGCACGTTCGCCTCGGCCAGCAGCACGTTCATGTGGCCGGGCATCCGGCCCGCCACCGGGTGGATCGCGTAGCTGACCTCGATGCCGTGGTCCTCCAGGGTCTTGGCCAGCTCGGCCACGCCGTGCTGGGCCTGGGCGGCGGCCAGGCCGTAGCCGGGCACGATGATCACCTTGGACGCGTAGGCGAGCTGGATGGCCGCGTCGTCGGCCGCGATCGCGCGAACCTGGGCGTCGCCGGCCACGCCGACCGCGACCGCGCTGTCTCCGGTGCCGAACCCGCCCAGGATGATGTTGGCCAGCGACCGGTTCATCGCGTCGGCCATCAGCTTGGTCAAGATGCCGCCGGACGCGCCAACCAGGGCCCCGGCGATGATCAGCGCCCAGTTCCCGATGACGAACCCGGCCATCGCCACCGCGGTGCCGGTGAACGCGTTCAGCAGCGAGATCACCACCGGCATGTCCGCGCCGCCGATCGGCAGCACCATCATCACCCCGAACGCCAGCGCGGCGAGCACCACGATGAGCAGCGCGGGCAGGCTGGGCGTGGTGAGCATGAACGCGGCCGTGCCGATCGCGACGACAGCCAGGACCACGTTGAGGAGACGGCCGCCCTTGAAGATGATCGGCTGGCCGGGAATCAGGCCCTGCAGCTTGCCCGCCGCGATGATCGACCCGGAGAACGTCACCGAGCCGATGATCACGTCGAGCAGCGTGAACACCGTCGTGCTGCCGAGCACGCCGCCGGCGTTGGACTCGGTGTGGATGTACTCGTAGATCGCCACCAGCGCGGCGGCGCCGCCGCCCACCGCGTTGAACATCGACACTAGCTGCGGCATCGCGGTCATCTGCACGGTCTGCGCGGCGTACAGGCCCACGGCCGAGCCGATCAGCGTGCCGGAGAACAGCACGATCCAGCCCGTCGCGGTGACCGTGCCGTAGTGGATCATCAGGATCAGCGTGGCGACGCCGGCGATCACCATGCCTGCCATGGACACCTGGTTGCCCCGGCGCGCGGTGGCCGGGCTGTTCATCAGGTGCAGGCCGACGACGAAGCAGGCCGCCGCCAGCACGTAGACGAGCTGGATGTTGCCGGTGAACCCGCTCACGAGGTGCTTCCCCGCTGGGCCCTGTCCATCTTCGGGCCTATCTTGGTCATGATGCCCCGCAGGCCCTTGTGGCCGTCGAGCGCTTCCAGTTCCGGCTGCCCCTTCAGTTCGGGCTGCACTGCCTTCCTGCGGAACATCTTCAGCATCCGGCCGGTCACCACGTAGCCGCCCACCACGTTGGCCGCGGCGAAGAACGAGGCGATGAACGCGAGGATGTAGCCGACCAGGTTGTTCGCCGTCACCCCGATGAGCAGGGCGCCCGCGAGGACGATGCCGTGGATCGAGTTGGTCGCCGACATCAGCGGGGTGTGCAGCGTGGCCGGCACCTTCCCGATGACCTCGATGCCGACGAGCAGGGCGAGGATGAATATGGTCAGGTCAGTCACTAGGGTCGTCGACACCGGGGCCTCCTTCGGCTGGTATGAGCAGGCTGGCCACGCCGTCCTGCACGACCTTGCCGTCGTGCACGATCACCACGCCAGCCTGGATTTCGTCGCTGGTGTCGATGGCCAGC
>JBAUAY010000101.1:0-1998 GCA_049676235.1 Streptosporangiaceae bacterium | reverse complement strand
AGGCGGCATACCACAGCCTGCGCCCAGCCGCGCTCCGGTCCGGCCTGACTACCGAGGCTGCCGGTGAGGCATTCCTTGCCGAGCTAGCCGAGGCGGCGGATCGGCCGGACACCACCGCTATGGCACCTCTGGTGATAAGCGCCTGGAAACACAAGCCGTCAATCCCGGGCACCTAACGCCTCGTGCCGGGAGGGTAACCCTGACGCCCTTGGTGTCCCGGTCGAACCAATGGTCACCTGGCAGCCCGGCGATCTGTGGTGTACCTGTATGTTTAATGGAACTCGCCGCGCAGGGCGCGCTCCGCAGGCGGGCTGCTTTTGCCAGCCGGAACCCTCAGCCCGGTAAGCCCCGAGGGCCGCGTCGACCACGTGCGGTCAGATGGTTTTCGCTGAGCTCGGTCTGAACGGTCTGGTATCCCCGCAGGGTCCCTTAACCGCCCCGGCAACGGTTCGGCGAACGACGAAGGCCAGGCGAGCGAGTGACCCAGCAAGGCGGGGTGCAGGCGCCACTCCTGGCCTGTTCAACCAGCCGGGCCATAAATGAAACCTCCCAGTTCCCGGCGCGAGTGGGGCGAGCCCTGGGTGCCCGTGGTGCCTCCCTGGCCGCTCTGCGGGGCAGGTGTCATGGGTGGGGCCGGGCCGGCTGGACCTGGCGGTAGCGTGTCAGGTGTGAAACCTGCGAGACGGCCCGGCGCGCATATGGACGCGGAGTCTGCGGCCTGGCTTTCCCGCCTGGGTGCGGAAGGCACGGAGGGCTGGGCGGCTGAGCGCGAGCTGCACGCCAAGCTGGTCCGCCTCGCGCTGGCCGAGGTCCGCCGCCGGGTGGCCAGCACGCCGGTGCCGGTTTAGGGCACCTGGCCCCTCAGGGCGCGCTCTATCAGCCCGGCCGCCTTGGCTGTCTCGGCCAGCCGGTAGCCCTCAGTCCGGTAGGCCTCCGGGGCCGCGTCAACCACGTGGGGCGGGACGGCCTCGCCCAGCTCGGTCCGGGCGGTCCGGTACCCCTGCCGCGTTCCCTCGACCGCCCCGGCCAAGGTCCGGTGCACGATGTAAGCCAGGGCCGCCGGTTAGGCGACGAAGCGAGAGCGAACGCTGCGGCGAGGTGCGACCGGGTCGGGCCTTCTGCGCAGGCTCGAGCCGAGCCTTCGGGGGCACCAGTCCCGACAGACAAGCGTCTGCCGACGCAGCGGGTCAGGACCGGCCACAGGCTTGCCGCAGCCGCGACCGTTGGCCAACCCGCCGAGAGTCCCCCGCCGACGGCCCTTGGCGAAGGGGGAGAGCGCCTCAGTGATTGTCCAGAGCGAGGTGATCGCGCAGCGTGCGGCCTGCATATTCGTGACGGAAGAGGCGTCTTTCGGACAGGATGGGTACGACGTGGTCGACCAAGTTCTCTAGGTCCTCGGGCAACGTGGCTGGTTGAAGGGTGAAGCCGTCTCTGCCAGTCTGCGCCCCTGTGAGCGGCGTCGCGCGACCTCGCGCTGTGCCACGCCGGACAGGACGAAGCCTACGTCGAACTCGAACCGCCGGCCAGGACCCCGCACTCACCTACCCGGGCGCGGCTGCTCACTTCAAAGCCTGTCCCGGCTGCCGCAGCGACCACGACGGTCTTCTCGAGGCAATCAGGTATCTGCAGGGGAATGACTCGGTCTAGACGCCCGAGTTGCGGTCACGTGTCCCCGAGCCGCAAGGCCGCGGCTGAACGCCGGCCCATCGCTTCTCGGGGCCGGCGGTGGTCACGCGGATGGCGGGTCGACCGCGGCCAGGAACCTGACAGGATCGATGTACTGCCGAAACTCCACGATTTGATGGTCTCGCGTCACCCATACATGAGCGAACGGAACCTCTAGTCTGACGCCGGTCTTTCGCCCTATCCCCGTGGCCGTGCCCAAGACGACGATCGAGTCGCCGTAGACGAGCATCTCGTGCTGCACCATCGCCAGATCCTCGACGTCGCCGATCTGGCGCGAAAGAACGCCCTCAGCGATCTCAGCCGCCCCCTGGT
>JBAUAY010000100.1:0-2644 GCA_049676235.1 Streptosporangiaceae bacterium | reverse complement strand
TTGTGAACAAGCAGGAGCGGACGTATGAGATCCTGCGGGACCGCATTCACGCCGGGGTCTATGCGCCGATGGCCAGGCTCAACATCGACGCCCTGGCGCGTGAATTCGGGGTGAGCCCGATACCGGTACGCGAGGCGCTGCGCCGGCTGGAGGCACAGGGCTGGGTCCAGTTCAGGCCCAACGCGGGCGCCATCGTCTCGCCGGTGGACGACACCTCATGGGAGCAGGCCATGGTCGCCCTGGCCGTCCTGGAGGGTGCCGCCACCGCCGAGGCACAGCGCCACCTGCGCCCGTCCGATTTCACCCGGCTGCGGAGGATCGCCGCGGACATGGAGAGCCAGGACGACCCGGTCCAGTTCGGCAAGCTGAACCGGCGGCTGCACGAGGCGATCGTGGCCCGGTGCGGCAACGCCTGCCTGCTTGACCTGATGCGGCAAACGCACGACCGGCTGGACCGGGTCCGCTCGACCATGTTCAGCTACCTGCCCGACCGCGCCGCCGAGGCGGCGCGCGAACACGCCCGCCTGATCGAGTTGCTGGCGAGCGGCGAGCCAGGCGAGGTCGAACGCTACGCACGCTGGCACAAGCTGCAGACGGTCGAGGCCTACCGCGCTCGCCGGGATTGACCGGGGCACGCAGCAGGTCCGTTCGGGATGATGGGGCTTATTCTCCTGAACTGCCGGTGGCGAGTTCGGTGACGATGTCCAGGTGACCGACGTGCCTGGCGTACTCCTGCAGCAGGTGAAACAAGACCCGCTCGAGCGTCGCGGGGTCTGCGCCGTCCCAGCGTTCGCCGGGTTCTCCCAGTTCATCCAGGTCGTGGGCCTCGATGATGGCCCGGCTCCGCGCGGCTTGGGTGCTTAGGCCGGCAAGCAGGCTGGCGAGTGTCTCGTCAGGATTCACGTGCCAGCGGCCGCCTTTGCTGTCAGCCCACGGGTCACCGACGTCACGGCCTTCGAAGCCCCACTCCAGCCAGCGCAGTTCGACGTAGCGCAGGTGCTTGGCCAGTTCCAGCGGCGTCCAGCCCGACGGCAGCCTGCTGCGGCGCAACTCGGCGTCGGGCAGCATCTGGAGCTTGCTGACTAGCCGGGACCGGAAAAAATCGAGGTAGCGCAGGAACACCTCGGCGCGGGAGGCGGCCGGAGTCGTAGCTTCGGGAAACAGCGTAGACACGCGGCCCATCCTAGGCCCCGGCGCGGTTACCCGCCCGAGACGGGCACGTCGTGCCAGAGCCCGCCGTTCAGGTTGATATTGTTCCCGCCGTCCTGGCCGGGCGCATTGTCGCCGATGTAGGTGTACAGCGGATGCCCGTCGTAGGTGGCCTGCGTGGTGCCGTCGGTCCGCTTGATCGTGGCGATCGTCCCGGCGACCCCGGGCCCGGCCGACGCGTTTCCGGCCACCGGCGGCCAGTAGGCGGCGCAGGACCCGTAGCAGGCGGACTTGTTCGGGCTGTCAGGGGCGAACCAGTAGAGCGTGAAGCCCTTGGCGTTGGTGAGCAGGTTCACGCCGCCGATCTGCCTGGCATTCAGTGTCTGCGCGCCGGTCGCGACCGGCTGGGTCTTCGGTGTGGCGACGAACGCGCCGGTCAGCGCGAGCGCGATCACAGATGCGGCCGCGGTCGCCGCCAGTGCCTGGCGGCCCAGGTTCAGGGCCAGGATCGCGGCCGTCGCCAGCACGGCGAAGGCGGCGACGTCGATGATCGCGGCGACGATGCCCGCAGTGGTCCGCACCTCGGTGAAGCCGAACAGGCCCACCTTCAGCGACAGCAGGTAGCCGCCAAGGGTGCTGATGGCGAAGCCGGCCCCGGCCGCTGCCGCCAGCCAGTTACGGGTGACCAGAATCGCGACGGCCAGCAGGAACGCCGCGATGATCTGCAGAAGGAACAACCAGCCGATAGTTGGTATCGATCGGTACCCGGTCAGGTACAGGTCGAGGTGAATGGCTCCTGAGGCGACGAGGAGTGCCGCCCCGGCGATCCCGTAGTACCAGGACCGCCGGGGCAGTGACGCCCCCATTGTGCTCCCCACAACCTTGATTACGCGACCGCCGGCCCTCAGGTTCAACGGCATTGGTAACGAAATCATAAGCCCGCCATAGGCCCGGCGTGATACGACAGGCCGGTGAGCTCGAAGCGGCAGATCATCAAGGCAATGGCGGTCATCAGGCGGCCACGGGACGGGGCGATATTGGTGTCCGAGTCGCCGGATCCGTTGTTCCAGCGGCCGCTGGGTGGCCACGTGGAATTCGGGGAGTACGCGGTGGACACCATCCACCGGGAGTTCGGTGAGGAGATCGGGCAGGTCCTGACCGATGTGCGGCTGCTCGGCGTGCTGGAGAACATCTTCGACTGGCGGGGCGGAACCGAGCACGAGGTGGTGTTCATCTTCGCCGCGGCTTTTCTTGATGAGGCCGCCTATGAGATCGAGGAGCAGCTCATCAGGGACGATACCGAGCCGAAGAACCGCGTACTCTGGCGAGCAGCAGACGCGATCAGCCCGCCGCTGTATCCAGCCGGGTTGAGCGAGCTGATCGCCTCTTCGCTTGAGTTAGCGAGGGCACGGATGACCACTCCCCAGCAGTTCCTGATCACGGCCGAGAGCCGGGTCTTGGCCGATGCTGACATCAAAGAGCACGAGCGGCCTAG
>JBAUAY010000099.1:0-1924 GCA_049676235.1 Streptosporangiaceae bacterium | reverse complement strand
GCGTAGCCGGCCGCGCCGGCTGCTCCCGGCACGGCCTTGCCGAGCGCCGCGAACACGGCGGCGAAGATGCCCGACAGGCCGAGCAGCGCCACCCAGGCGATGATCGAGGCCGGCCCGGCCTGCTCGGCGGCCAGGCCGGGCAGGAGCAGCAGTCCCGGCCCGAACAGGGCCCCGATGTACAGCGCGGTGGCCCGCGGCACCGACAGCGGGTTTGCCGGGGTTTGCGCAGGTGAGATGCTCATGCCTCTAGCATCGGCGAAATCGGGCCGCACGCGATGGCAAAGATTGCGCTGTTAGGCGTTACCAACGCAATAACATGCGCCCGTTCGGCCGATAATCTTATTTTCATGTCACCACCATCGGCAGACCGCATCGATCGTGCCATCCTGAGTATCTTGCAGCGGGACGGACGCATCGCCAACATCGATCTCGCCGACACGGTCTCGCTCTCGCCGTCGGCCTGCCTGCGCCGGGTCAAGGCGCTCGAGGCCAGCGGCGTCATCGAGAGCTACCGCGCCGAGGTCAGCCGGACGAAGGCCGGCCTGGGCCTGACGGCCTTCATCGGCCTGCGAGTCGAGGGACACTCCCGCGCCACCTCGCAGCAGATCGAGCAGGCGCTGACCGCGATCCCGGCCGTGGTGTCCTGCTACGTGACCTCGGGCTCGGACGACTTCATGGTCGAGGTCGCGGCGCAGGACCTGGCCGACTACGAGCGGGTGCTGCTCGACCAGATCCTGGCCATCCCGGGCGTCACCCAGGCCCGCACCACCTTCGCCATCCGCACCGTGCTGAGCCGCGGCCCGGTGCCCCTGACCCACTGGCACTGACCCACTGGCACTGACGCACTGGCACTGACGCACTGGTTTCGGCGCGTTCCCGGAGGGAAGCCCAGCCGACGCACGCGGCCCATCGGCTCTGATCGAGAGGGCCTGCGGCTCTTAGGCGCTCCCCGGTGCTGCGTTATGGTGCTGGAAACGCGGTGTTCTCCCGGCGTCAGCCCGGGCGGGCCTGCGGCTAAGGACCGAGCCGTCACCTTTACGCGCGTACCGGGGCGAAGTAGCGTCGAAGGGGCACCTGAGCAGCACCGTACCGAGGAGGCAGGACATGACCGCACAGGAAACGGCGTGGCAAGCCGCAGAATCAGCCGCGGCCGCGCTGGCCCCGGATGCGGACGTGCTCGCCTCGGTGGATGCGGCGGGGCTGGGCACTTCCACGTTCGCGGTGCTGCGGCGGGCCGCCGCCAAGCCCACGGCCACGGCGTCCGCGGCGATGCGCTTCTGGACCAGCATGGCCATGGCCGGGCCGGTGGCCGCGGCGCGCTGGATGGGGATGGACGCGCCGCCGCCGGTTCCGGTCCCAGAGAACGACAAGCGTTTCGCGGATAAGACGTGGACGGACAACCCGGCCTTCTACGCCCTTCGCCAGGCGCACCTGGCCACGTCGCGCCTGGTCAGCGACCTGCTTGAGGCCGGATCCGGAAACACGGTGGACGACGCCAAGGCCGCGCTGACGACCGGCTTCCTGATGGACGCGCTGTCGCCGACGAACTTCCTGCTGACCAACCCGGCCGCGCTGAAGCGGATGTTCGAGACCAGCGGGGCCAGCCTGGTCGCCGGGACCAGTCACTTCGTCGACGACGTGCTCAACAACAAGGGCCGCCCGCGCCAGGTCGACACCCGGCCGTTCCGGGTCGGCGACAACCTCGCCGCGACCCCCGGCAAGGTCGTGTTCAAGAACGACCTGATGGAACTCATCCAGTACGCGCCGCAGACGCCTCGGGTCCGCGCGGTCCCGGTACTGGCCAGCCCGCCGTGGATCAACAAGTACTACGTCATGGACCTGGCCCCCGGCCGCAGCTTCCTGGAGTGGGCGGTCCAGCACGAGCGCACCGTGTTCGCGATCTCCTACCGCAACCCGGACGCCT
>JBAUAY010000098.1:0-2369 GCA_049676235.1 Streptosporangiaceae bacterium | reverse complement strand
GGGACAAGCACTGCCAGTGGGCCGGGCGGTGCAACCAGCCCGCCTCGGCGTGCCAGGTCCACCACGTCAAGCACAAGGCCAACGGCGGCCAGACCAGCGTCCGAGATTGTGTTCTACTCTGCTGGTTCCACCACCAGGTAGTGATCCACCGGTGGGGCTGGACCCTGGTCCTGAACCCCGACGGCACCACCACCGCCTGGAACCCGGACAAAACCAAGGTCCTGCACAGCCACAGCCCACCCGCCCAGACCGGGTAGGGGTCTTCATGCCCACGCCCCGGCTTCGGTGGCGGCGTCGCGGCAGGCACGGATGAAGTCACGGACGGCCGGGCGCTGGTCGTCGCGGCGCCAGGCGATGGCGAGCCGGGCCGGGTCAAGGTCATCGACGGGGATGCAGACGATGCCCTGGCGCGCGTAGATGTGCGCGTTTCCCTCGGCCAGCAGCGTTATCACCGCGCCAGAGGAGACCAGCTCGAAGGTCTCGTCGGCGGTGCTGACCTCGGCCGCTATGTGCGGCGGGCGGCCGACTCGCTGGGCGGTGCCCAGCCAGAAATCACGCAGCGACCCCGCCGAGACCGGGAGCGCGGCGAACGGCTCGTTGATGATCTCGGAGAAGGCGACCGACTGGCGGCCGGCCAGCGGGTGCCTGGCGCTGACCGCGACGAACCGGCGCTCCGTGACCAGAACCGCGGTCTCGATTCCGGCCGCGTCGACCGGCAGCCAGACGAACGCGACATCGACAGCCCGTTCATCCAGGCCCGCCGTGGGATCTCCCCAGTCCGACGACCTCAGCTCCACCCGCCAACCGGGCTGCCGCTTGGCGAACTGCTCGACGACCGCGGGATACAGCGCGCGCCCGATCGAGGTCAGCGTGCCGGCCCGCAGCATGCGGGCCTCCTGCGCGGCAGCGTCGGCGACCACCGCGACACCGTCGTCCCAGTCCCGGAGCAGCCCGCGCGTCACCTCGTAGAGCGCGGTCCCGGCCGCGGTCAGTTCGACCTGCCGCCGGTCCCGGCGAAACAACTGGGCGCGCAGCGTTACCTCCAGACCGCGAATCTGCTTGCTCAGCGCCGGCTGGGACAGGTGCAGGCGCCCGGCGGCGCGGGTGAAGCTCAGCTCTTCGGCGACTGCGGCGAAGTATCGCAGGTCCCGCAGATGAGCATCCATAGCCAACAGCTATCACAGCTTGTCTTGGACGGCGCTTCCGGAAGCGGCTAAAGATCGTGCAGAGAAACGTGGCGGCGCCGGGGCGCCGCAGCGCGCAGGTCCGCAGCCGAAGGAGCAGAAAAATGGCCGCACCAGTCATCCACACTTACCGCGCAGCCGAGACCAAGACGTACATCAACTCTTACCTGGTCGAGGTCGCGTGAGTCCGCACGACCCAATACCAAGAGGGAGACCAGCACACCATGCGTTACACACTGCTCGGCCACTCCGGCCTGCGGGTCAGCGAGGTCGCGCTCGGCACCATGACCTTCGGCAGCGACTGGGGATGGGGTGCCTCTGAAGGCGAGAGCGCGAAGCAGTTCGAGCTGTTCGCCGAGGCCGGGGGCACGCTCATCGACACCGCCGACAAGTACACCAACGGCACCGCCGAGTCCATCCTCGGCGACCTGCTCGCCACCGACCGGGACCATTTCGTCGTCGGCACCAAGTACTCGCTCAACGTCCGCGACGGCGACCTCAACGCCGGAGGGAACCACCGCAAGAGCCTGGTGCAGGCGCTGGAGGCGTCACTGCGGCGGCTGCGCACCGACCGCGTTGACATCCTGTGGCTGCACGCCTGGGACTACCTCACCCCGCCCGAGGAAGTCATGCGCGCCCTCGATGACCAGATCCGGCTCGGCAAGGTCCTCTACCTCGGGGTCTCCGACACCCCAGCCTGGGTCGTCGCGCAGATGCAGACCCTGGCCGCGGCGCGGGGCTGGTCCACCTTCGCCGGGCTTCAGGTCGAATACTCCCTCGTCCAGCGCGAGGTCGAGCGGGAGCTGGTACCGATGGCCCGTGGTCTCGGCCTGTCCGTGCTGGCTTGGGGGCCGCTCGGCGCCGGGGTGCTGTCCGGTAAATACGCCGGCCCGGTGCCGCAGGCCGGTGAGCGGCGGCTGGCCGACGTTGATCCCGGCCGCCTGGCGATCGCGAAGGCCGTGGCCGACGTGGCAGGCGACCTGGGGCTCAGTTCGCCGGTCGTCGCCCTGGCCTGGCTGCGCGCCCAGGCCGGCGTCATCCCGATCCTCGGCGCGCGGACCTCGCAGCAGCTCGCTGACAACCTCGCCTGCCTCGAGGTCAGCCTGCCGCCCGACGCCCTGGCCCGGCTCGACCAGGCCAGCCACGTCGCCCGCGGCTTCCCGCACGACTTCCTCGCCGGCGCCG
>JBAUAY010000097.1:0-8312 GCA_049676235.1 Streptosporangiaceae bacterium | reverse complement strand
GCCACCGTACTGCGCGTCTGCCGGGCCGTACTCGGCCCGGCAGACGCCGACGACGCGTGGTCGGAGGCGTTCCTGTCCGCGATGAAGGCCTACCCGGACCTGCCGGCCGACGCCAACGTCGAGGCGTGGCTGGTTACCATCGCCCACCGCAAAGCCATCGACGTCACCCGCGCGGCAGCCCGCCGCGCCATACCCGTCGCCGAGACCCCCGACACGGTGGCCGCGGGCGCTGCGGATGGTCCCGCCTCCGGCTTTGACGGCGACCTCGCCGATGCCGTCGCGGGGCTGCCGGCCAAGCAGAAACAGGCCGTCGCCTACCACTACCTGGCCGGGCTGCCTTATGCCGATGTCGCCGACATCGTCGGCGGCAGCGCCGACGCGGTCCGCCGCGCCGCAGCCGACGGCATCGCCACCCTACGGCGTACCTATCCGGGCGTCGCTGAACCGAAAGGAGAGCCGAATGAACGCGGATGACCTGGCCCGCGACCTGACCCGGGCCTTCCAGGGCGCCCCCGGCGATCTGCGCCGGCTGCACGACCGGCTAGCCGCGGCAGCGGAACGAGACGGCATTCTCGATGTCGCCTACCGGACCGTTGACAGCCCCGTCGGCCCGCTGCTGCTGGCCGCGACCGATGTCGGCCTGGTCCGAGTCGCCTACACCAGCGAAGGTCACGACGCCGTCCTGCAGGCCATGGCCGACCGGATCAGCCCCCGTATCCTCGAAACTCCCGCCCGCCTGGACGAGGCCGTACGGGAACTCGACGAGTACTTCACCGGGCGGCGGCGCCGCTTCGACCTGCCGCTGGACTGGCGAATGTCGGCCGGGTTCCGGCGCGCCGTGCTGAGCCACCTGCCCGAGATCGGGTACGGGCACACCGCCAGCTACGCCGCAGTCGCTAATCTGGCCGGCCACCCCAAGGCAGTCCGCGCCGCCGCCACCGCATGCGCGACCAACCCGCTGCCGGTCGTGGTGCCCTGCCACCGCGTGATCTACTCCGACGGGCGGATCGGCCGCTACCTCGGCGGCCCCGACGCCAAGCGCACCCTGCTCGCCCTGGAGGCCGCCGCATGAGCCGCACCGCAACCGAGACAGCCACGGCTCCAGGCACCGCCGGCGCTGGTCGCGTCGCGACGTGGCGGGACCGGGCCGGGGCCGTAGACTGGGATAGTATCCGCGCTGATCTGGACGCCTACGGCTGCGGCCTGATCGGGCCGCTGCTCAACCCCGGCGAGGCAGCCGAGATCGCGGCGCTGTACAGCGACGACTCCCGCTTCAGGTCGACCATCAACATGGCCAGGCACCGGTTCGGCGAAGGCGAGTACCGCTACTTCACCGAGCCGTTCCCCGAGGCCGTCGCCGGACTGAAGCAAGCCCTCTACCCGAAGCTGCTGCCTATCGCCCGCGCGTGGTGGGCCAGGCTCGGCCGGCCGGCGCCGTGGCCGGACAGCCTGGATGACTGGCTCGAGATGTGCCATGCCGCCGGGCAGAGGCGGCCCACGCCGATCCTGCTCAAGTACGGCGAGGGCGACTGGAACGCCCTGCACCGTGACCTGTACGGCGAGCTGGTGTTCCCGCTGCAAGTGGTGATCAACCTCAGTAGCCCCGGCGTAGACCACACAGGCGGTGAGTTCCTGCTCTACGAGCAGCGGCCCCGCGCACAGTCCCGCGCCACGGCGACTCTGATCCCGCACGGCCACGGGCTCGTCTTCACCACTCGCGACCGCCCGGTGCAATCCGCGCGCGGCTGGTCGGCCGCGCCCGTGCGGCACGGCGTATCCGTGATCCGCTCCGGCCAGCGGTTCACCCTCGGACTCGTCTTCCACGACGCCGCCTGATGCCGTCCTCCCCACCCGGCGACGAGCACGGCGGCGCCATCCCGGCGCCGGGCAGCAAGAAGTACACGCTGCTCGGCGCCGACCGGCGCCCCTACCCGAGCCAGACGCCCGGGGAGTTCGGCGGGCATCGCAAGAATAAGATCTACGGGCGGCTGGACTGCCCGACCGCGCTACGCGCGATCGCCGACGGCGGCTACGTTGCCAGCCGCGTCTTCTTCGCTGACGAACCCACCGCCGTCGCCGCCGGCTACCGCCCCTGCGCGACCTGCCTGCCCGCCGCTCACAAGGCATGGAAAGGCCTTCAAAACAGCCAAACAGCTACGAGGGCCTGACCGCAGAAGCTCCCGGAGATGCTCGGGGTCGTGGACGCGCTGCCGACTATCATGACCGGCAAGGTGCAGAGGTTCCTGCTGCGCGACCAGGCTCGCACCTTAAGCGATCCGATGCAGACCGTACCGGAGGCATCATGACTTACCCGACCATCCCGGAGCGCGTTCCGGCCGGCGTGGCACCCGAAGGCGACGGGGTTGTCATCGGGGCGGGCCCGGTCCGCGTGGACGCATTCATCGACTTCCTGTGCCCGTTCTGCCGGCAATTTGAGCTGTCCTCGGAGCCGACGCTGGCCGCCCTGGTGGCCGATCAGCTGGTCAGCCTGGTCTACCACCCCATGAACTTCCTCGACCAGGCCTCGACCACGAACTACTCGACCCGTGCGGCTGCCGCGTCGGGCTGCGCCGCCGACCATGGCCGGTTCCTGGAATACGCGCACGCGCTCTTCGTCAACCAGCCACCCGAGGGCGGACCAGGGCTGAGCGACGCCGAACTCGCCGCCATCGGCCGCACCGTCGGGCTCACCGACGCGGCGTTCGCCGCTTGCCTGTCCGAAGCGTCCTACCTGGACTGGCCGGCCTACGTCACCGCGCGGGCCACCGCGGCAGGCGTCAGCGCCACGCCGACCGTACTGGTCCAGGGCGTAGTTGTCAGGCCGGACCCGCGGGCGATCACCGCCGCCGTGGGCCGGGCAGGCAACGGGCCCTGACCTGGGAGTCGGCGCGGGAGTCCGGAGTAGCCAGGGTTATGGGCTGCCGCCCATCTGGCTGGTGAGCACGTCCCTGGTGATTCCGTACGGCGTGAGGTACGGCTGGATCTTATCGAGATCAACCGTATCGGGCAGAACCCCCGAGAGCTCCTCCGCGACCTCCGCGAATCCCGCCCGGCGCAGGATGTGGAGAACATGCTGCTTCGTGACTTCCATACGACTCCCTAAGTCTCCCGCGAACCCGGGCTAGCGGGGCATGCGCTCGCATGGCGGACAAGTACGGCTCACGGGGTGAGGTCCGCCAGCTTCTGGAGGCGGGCGAGGATGTCCGCATGGACGGCATCCGGCGGCTTGGCCCCGTCGACGGTGAACATCCACTCCCGGCCGGCGTAGTACTCGAGCAACGGCACTGTCTTGTCCAGATACACCTTAAGGCGGTTCTCGATAACGGCTTCGGTATCGTCCGAGCCTCGCCGCCGGGCGAGCAGCCGGCGCACGAGTTCCTCGCGTGCCACGTCGAGGTGGATCGCGGCCTGCACCTCGACGCCGAGGGCGCGAGCCGTGGGGAAGGATGCCTGGGCCTGCTCGACGGTGCGCGGGAACCCGTCGAGGACATAGCCGCCGTTCTCGGCCGCGGCGACGACGGGTTTGCGCAACATATCCATCACGACGCCATCAGGTACCAGATCACCGCGGTCGACGTAGGACTTGATCGTCTGCCCGAGCGACGTCTGGTCCTTGACATGCTGTCGTAGCAGGTCACCGCTGGAGATATGGACAATATCGAACCGCTCGGCTAGTCGCTCAGCCTGTGTTCCCTTGCCGGCGCCAGGAGCGCCAATTAGCAGAAGGCGCATCTGATCACCGGTGCATCGGCCCTGCTAGCGCGTGTCCTCATGGCGAGATCGTCCTACAGTTCTCCCCTGTTCAGCAACATCCCACCTGTACCGGGCCGTTGCTGGCCAGCCTCACCAAGGCCACCCCGCGGCTCCGTCGCGGGCCAGCGCCTGCGCTATGAGGACAGCTGTCGTTCCAGGGCAGCCAAGGACCGGGCGATTTCACGGCGCATCTTAGGGGCGAACAGCAGGAGCAGGGAGCTGAATCCGCCCTGCACCTCGACCTTCTTAACTATCCGGACACGTCCCCCGGCGACTGGCTCGAGTACGTGGTCAAAGACGACCTTGCCCATCGGCACCGGGCATTCGCTCACCCAGCGCCGGCCGTCATCTACGACAGTGATCGTGAAGGAACCGCCGAGGTTGCCGCGCTGCTTGGCCCAGCCGCAGACACCGGGCTGGAACGGACCGTCGAGCCGGGCGATCTCCTTGCTGACGTCCCACTCAGGCCAGCGTTCCACGTCGGTCCACACCTTCCAGACCTCAGCTGGCTCAGCCTCGAATGTTGCCTCGCACTCGAACAGGTGCATTTATCCCGCCTTGAGCCAAGCCCGGGCCCATACCATAAGCTAGCCGCTTATGCCCGCGGCGGGGGGATGTTCGCATACGGTCCCGGTCAGCGGGCCGGAGTCGGCTCCGGCCCGCAGCGGAAACTGAGTGTCTAACGGAGGTCACCGATCCGGAGCGAGGCACTGTTCGTCGGCGGCCGGTCGGGCGTAGGCAAGAGCAGCGTCGGCCACGAGATGCACGCCCAGCCGTCGGCCGCGCATCCAGCACTGCTAACCCCGCGCCTAATCCTCCGTCTGGTCGTCTATCTCGGCGCCGGGAGCGTTGTTCTTGACCGACTCGATCCCGTTCAGCGCGGACTGCTTGCGTTCGTAGGCCTCGCTGGTCGCGATGACCTGTCCGTTGCTGGCCACCAGGTTGAAGTGGAACTTGCCGGTGGAACCCTTCTTAAGCACGAACTTGCCAGCCATGCGTCCTCCTTGACGTGAGCACCTGACCTGATGGGACGATTATCATCTTGCCGGGTGGACGCTGGTTTAACCATGCTTCCCGGGAAGGAGGCCACCTGAACTGGCCCTGAGCTAGCGGTCAAGCTTCTCCTTCTCGGGCTCGCCGAGCCCAGCCAGCGTCCGCTGCATTCCGCGCTGGACCGCGTCGATGAGGTAGGGACGAAGCCGGCCGGCCGGGACGATGACATGGACCGAACCCACCTCGCGGGCCCGCTCGATGCTGTGCACGCTGTCGAACTCGTCAGCCAGCTGTCCCAGCTTCTCCGCGTGCACGGTCGGCCACGCCGACGCCAGCTTGGCTCGCAGCGCGGACGCCTTGTCCTGGGCGCCGCTGGCGGTGGCCTCAGCGATCGCGGCCTGCAGGTCGGCCACCCGGGGATCGGCGGCGGTGCGCTTCCTGACCTCGGCGGCGAACACCACCGCGGCGGCGGGCGCACCGCCGATCACCGAGGCGTAAGAGCCCTCGACCGCGGCGACCTCCATGGTGTCGTTGAGGGTCCCGGAGAACACCACGAACGCCCCGCCGTGGTAGCGGGAGACCACGCAGAACACGATCGGGCCGTCGAAGTTGACGATCGCGCGGCCAATCTCCGCGCCGTACTCCAGCTGGAGTCGGCGCAGCGACTCCGGCGAGCCGTCGAACCCGGACAGGTTGGCCAGGATCACCAGCGGGCGGTTCCCGCTGGCCGCGTTGATCGCCCGCGCGGTCTTCTTCGACGAGAGGGGGAACAACGTGCCCGCCGTCCACTGGGACGGGCCGTCCACCGGGTGGAACCCGTGCCTCGGCAGCGACCGCGACTCGAAGCCGATCACCTCCACCGGCTGGCCGCCCAGGTGCGCGTCGAGCACCACGGCCGATTCGGCGTCGGCCATATCGGTCCAGCGCTCCAGGGTCGGGTGGTCGGCATCGACCACTCCGCGCAGTAGCGAGCGGATGTCGAACGGCTTCTTCCGCTCGGGGTTGGTCGCCGGGTCGAAGATCTCGCCGAGCGTGCTGAACTCAGTGCCGGGCCCGGCGTGCGGGGACGTCGAGATGTCCCGGTCGGCGGGGTCGGCGGTCGGAGCCGGCCGGGGGAAGCGCTCGCCCGGCGCCACGTACGCGTGCTGGTAGTGCGCGAGCAGCACATCGACGGCGGCGGACAGGTCGGGCGCCCAGTACTGGGCCTCGCCGTTCGGGCCCATGATCCGGTCGTAGCCGCCGATGCCGAAGTTGTCCTCGGCCGAGACGCCGCCGGAATAGTCCAGCGAATGCTTGCCGGTCAGCACCATGGCCGAGTCCGGGGTCATGATCAGCACGCCCTTGGCGTGCATCAGCATGGTGGCCTCGGCGTTCCAGTAAGGCTGGGCGCCGACATTGATGCCGGTGACCACGACGTTGATCTCGCCGCCGTCCTGAGTGAACTCGACGATGCCGCGGAGCGCCCGGGAAATCCAGTCCATCGTCTCGGTGCCGGAGTCCATCGAGATCTTCGCTCCGGCTGAGATGGCAAACCACTCCACCGGGGCGCGCAGCTGCCGGGCCAGCTTGATGGCGGCGAGCACGCGGCGGCACTCCGGCTCGGCCAGCGCGCCCAGCGCCTGCGTCGGGTCGCCCAGCAGCACGACCCGGCGCATCCCCT
The DNA here is from genome assembly GCA_049676235.1 of Streptosporangiaceae bacterium. Classification (GTDB taxonomy): domain Bacteria; phylum Actinomycetota; class Actinomycetes; order Streptosporangiales; family Streptosporangiaceae; genus Palsa-504. The sequence continues at coordinate 1,906 of JBAUAY010000097.1, read as the reverse complement.
GGGGATAGCGCCTGGTCGGCGTGCTGACCACGCCGAGCACCAGGTTGGCGGTGTTCAGTCCGGGTTCCCGGTCCACCGGCACCGGCGCGCCGCTCTCGTCGAGGTCGTACTCAGTGAACGTGCCGGGGCCGCCACCGGGATCCGGTGAGCGGGTGATCAGCGGGATGAGCTCGTAGGGGTAGACAGTGCCGCGGCGGCGGGCCCTGATCACCTTCTGCGTGTAGGCGTTCAGCTCACGTAGTGGCTGGAGCGGCGGGTCGGTGACGCGCAGCGTCAGCCCGGCGCCCGGCGGGCGGGACATCCGCAGCATCTGCTCGCGGACCCCGCCGTCCGGGGCAGCCATCTTGAACTGCACCATCACCTGCTCCAGGCCGAGTCCCTCGGTGCGCGGGGCGAGCGACCTGATCACCTGGTCGAACTCACCGAGCGTGGCGTCTACGACCGGCCAGACGTAAAGCTTGAGGCGGTTCCAGTCCAGCCGGGCCAGCTCGCGGTCGGCCGAGCGGGCCGCGCGCAGGCTGTCCAGGCAGGCGTCCAGGATGCGCTCGAGCTGCGGCAGGCCGCGGACCCGCCCGTCCTCGTCGCGCAGGATGGTCAGGTCGCGGACGTCGGCCAGGGCAATGAGCCGCTGGTCATCGGGCACCTCACGGCCCTGGATGCGGAACAGGTGTACCTCGGGCGCCGCGGCCAGCCGGATCAGCTCGAACCGGGAGAACCGCCACAGACCAAGACGTTCGGCGACCATCGGGTGCAGGCCGCGCCGCGTCCGGTCTTCTTCCGGCTGCCCGTTCGGTCCCCGCCCGAAGGTGAACCAGTCCGGCCATTCGTCGCCTGGTCGGCGCACCGCCACCGCGACCCGCCCGACGCCGGGCGGGATGACGCCGAGCTTGCCGCAGACGCGTTCCGCGCGGGCGTCCAGGTCGTTCTGCGACGTCTGCGAGGTCACGTAGAGGTCGACGAGGACGGTCCGGCCGGCCGGGACGGGGTCGAGGAGCTGCGGCAGGTCAGTTTCGACGGCGCTTTCACTGCCGTCGGCCACGGTCGCGATGATCAGGTAGTCCTGCCCGTCATGGGAGTACTCCGCCGTCAGCAACGGGCGGCCGCTGTGCTCGGTGGCCTGGACGTGCTCCAGGGGCCTGATCCGGTAGTATCGCCGGGTCATCACCTCGAGCATGACCGCGTAGTGCTGCTCGGTGAACACGCCGAGGATCGGCTCGCCGGAGGCGACGATGGCGTCGATCTGGGCCGCCCGGGTCGCGGGGTCCGGTGACAGCCGGTCGAGTTCCGCGCGCACCTGCTGCTGGGCCCGGGCCCGTTCGGCGGCGATGGCGGGGGCGTCGAAGCAGCGGTACCGGACCTGCCTAGCCAGGTCGCCGACGGCCGGGTGACGCAGCTGGGTGGCCGACACCAGCTGGTCGACGACCCGCCGGTAGCCGTCGCGGGCATCGTCGGCCAGTGATTCCGAGCTCAGTGAGTCCGGGTCGCGCAGCCGCCACTCCAGCAGGTCCGCCACGACCGGCACGTGCACGGCGGCGCGGCGGTGGGCCAGGAAGATCCGGTAGAGCGCCGGGTCCAGGTCGGGTGACGTGTCCAGGTCGTTGATGCCGTAGTGGGCCAGCGTCCGGCGCAGCTTGATCTGGAAGGACTCGGGCAGCCCCTCCGCCTCGACGTCCCGGGAGCGCAGGTAGGCGTGCATGTACTCCTGCGGGTTGCGAGCAGCCTCGTCGTCGACGGCGGCCTCGTCGTCGCCCTGCGATTCGCCCGGCACCCGGCGGTTCCGCCACAGCGCGGACACGTCCGCGAAGATCTGCAGGATCCCGGCCTCGCCGGCCAGCAGCCGCGGGTCATCGGCGGGCAACTCGGCGCGGGCGGCGGCCAGCCGCCGCAGCTGCCGCCTGGCCTCAGC
>JBAUAY010000096.1:0-2696 GCA_049676235.1 Streptosporangiaceae bacterium | reverse complement strand
GAACGCTGGGACTCCCTGCGGCTGCTCACTCCCAACTGGCAAAGCCGCCTGCCGGGCCTCCGCTACGAAGGCCAGGACCCCGACGGCTACATGACGATGGCAGAAGTGACCGAGTTCATCGAGCGCTTCGCCGCGGACTCACGCGCTCCCGTCCGGACCGGCGTGAACGTCACGTCGGTGCGACGGGCCGACGACGGGTACGTCGTGACGACGAACGGGGGCGAGATCCGTTGTCGAGCCGTGGTCATCGCGAGCGGCGCCTGCAATCAGCCCTCGGTACCGCCGTTCGCCACGGCAGTGCCGGAATCCGTCGAGCAGCTGACGACGTTCGACTACCGCGACCCAGCCAAGCTCCCCGACGGCGGCGTGCTCGTGGTGGGAGCGTCGGCGACCGGCGTACAGCTGGCCACCGAGCTGCAGCGGTCGGGCCGGCCAGTGACCCTCGCGGTGGGCGAGCACGTGCGGCTGCCGCGCACATACCGCGGACGCGACGTGCTGTGGTGGATGGACGCGTCGGGCGTGTGGGACCAGCGGTACGACGAGGTCGAGGACCTCACCCGGGCCCGGCGGCTGCCCTCGCCACAGCTCGTCGGGACACCCGAGCGGACGACGCTCAATCTCAACGCGCTCACCTCGGTGGGCGTCGAACTGCTGGGCCGCTGGGCCGCAGTACGTGACGGCCGCGCGCTGTTCTCCGGCGGCCTGCGCAACATTTTTTCGCTCGCGGACCTCAAGATGCGGCGCCTGTTGGACACGTTCGACGAGTGGGCCCAGGCGAACGGGCGTGACGGTGAGGTCGGCCCGCCTGAGCGCTTCGAGCCGACACGCGTGCCCTCCTCGACGCGGTTGCAGCTCGAGCTCGGCCGCGGCGAGATCCGCGCGATCGTATGGGCGACGGGTTTCCGGCCTGACTACGGCTGGCTCGACGTGCCCGTGGTCGACGCGAAGGGCCAACTGCGCCACGAGGGTGGTGTGGTCGACAGCCCGGGACTGTACGCGCTGGGGCTGCCCGTGCTGCGGCGGCGCAGGTCCACGTTCATGTGCGGTATCGAGGACGACGCGCGTGAGGTAATCGATCACCTCACGCGGTACCTGGCCACGCGCCGGTGATCCTGACCGAGTGCCACCTGTCTACTCAGGCTGGCTACCAGCCGGCTGAAAGCGCCGTCTGTCTACGTACCTTAGATATGTCAGCCATTCATCTCTAATTTGTACTAGATACTAGATGTTCAGCGAACAGCGCCGCAGAATTGCTACTAATTGTCTCCCTCGATCGGAATGCATGTGGCATCTGCGGTACCAGTTGTCTCCCCGGGCACGAAGTCTCACCGGCTGCTGCCCACCGGGACTCCGCTGACGTTGCTGGACACCGACGGCCGGGCTGTCCCGTCGGTCGACCTCGAGATGCCTGGCGACGACGTTCTCCTCGCACTGCACCGGCAGATGGTGCTGGCCCGGCGTTTCGACACCCAGGCGACGGCCCTGACCAAGCAGGGACGGCTCGCCGTGTATCCGTCGGCGCACGGCCAGGAAGCGGGCGAGATTGGCGCGGTCCTCGCGCTCCGCCCGCAGGACTGGCTGTTCCCGACCTACCGTGACTCGATGGCCGTGGTCTGCCGGGGGGTAGATCCCGTTGAGGTGCTCACGCTCCTGCGAGGGGACTGGCACTGCGGTTACGACCCCTACGAGCATCGCGTCGCGCCCCAGTGCACCCCGCTGGCGACCAGTGCGCTGCACGCCGTCGGCCTCGCCCACGCGGCCAAGCTCAAGGCTGAGGACACAGTCGCCCTGGTCATGCTCGGTGATGGCGCGACGAGCGAGGGTGACACCCATGCCGCGCTGAACTTCGCGGCGGTCTGGAAGTCACCGGTGGTGTTCTTCGTGCAGAACAACGGCTACGCGATCAGCGTCCCGCTGTCTAAGCAGACCGCCGCCCCCTCGCTGGCCCACAAGGGCATCGGGTACGGGGTCCCCGCCATGCTCATCGACGGCAATGACGCCGCCGCCGTTTACGCGGCCGTGCAGCGCGCGGTGACCTCCGCCGCGGAAGGCGGCGGGCCGACGCTGATCGAGGCGCTCACCTATCGCATCGAGGCTCACACCAACGCCGATGATGCCACGCGGTACCGCCACCAGGACGAGGTGGAAAGGTGGCTCGCCCGCGACCCGCTGACCCGCATGAGGCGGCATCTCATCACCCGTGGCCTGCTCGACCAGTCCGCTGTCGCCCGCCTGGATGCCGAAGCCGAGGTCGAGGCGGCGGCGCTGCGGCAGCGACTAAGAACCGATACGGCGCATGATCCTGCTGACCTCTTCCGGCACGTCTACGCCGAGCAGACCCCGGCCCTGCGCTGGCAGCAGCGCGAGCTTTCCGCCGAGCTTGCGGCCGCTGCGGACGATGCAGAGGAGCCTGAATGACCGCGATCGCCGAACGCAGCCTCGCCGGGCCGGTAACGACACCTGCCGTGACGATGGCGGCGGCGCTGAACCAGGCGCTGGCCGATGCGCTGAGCGAGGACGAGACCGTCCTGGTCTTCGGCGAGGACGTCGGGCCGCTGGGAGGCGTTTTCCGGATCACCGACGGCCTGGCGGCCAGGTTCGGGGATGAGCGTGTCTTCGATACTCCCCTCGCCGAGTCGGGCATCGTCGGCACGGCCATCGGCATGGCGATGAACGGCCTGCGCCCCGTCGTGGAG
>JBAUAY010000095.1:0-8781 GCA_049676235.1 Streptosporangiaceae bacterium | reverse complement strand
ATTGACATGCGGGAACGGGCCGGCCGGTCGCAGCGGGTGGCCGGGCCGGTGTTCGACTTGCTGGCGTCGAAGCTGCGCCGTCCGGTGGTGCGGCCCGGGACCGTCCCCCGGTGGCCGCTGATCGAGCGGCTGGCGCGGGGGGATGGGTGTCCGATTGTCTCGGTGGTCGCGCCGCCGGGGTACGGGAAGACGACGCTGCTGTCGCAGTGGGCCGAGCGCAACGGCCAGGGTTTCGCGTGGGTGTCGGTCGATGAGGGGGATAACGATCCGAAGGTCTTGCTCACGTATGTCGCGGCGGCGCTGGATGCGGTCGAGCCGATCGGCCGGCGGGTGTTCGACGCGCTGGCGTCTTCGGTGAGCTCGGTGCCCGGTTCGGTCGTCCCGCGGCTCGGGGCGGCGTTCTGGTCGATGACCTCGCCGGTGGTGCTGGTGCTGGATGACGTGCATGTGCTGCGTAATTCCGAGTGCCGGGCGGCGCTGTCGGTGCTGGCCGGTCATGTGCCGCCGGGGTCGCGGCTGGCGCTGGCGGGGCGGGCTGAGCCGCCGCTGCGGGTGGCGCGGCTGCGCGCTGAGGGCAGGATCACCGAGATCGGCCCGGGGGATCTGTCGCTGACCCGCGCGGAGGCGGCGTCGCTGCTGCGCGCGGCGGAGGTGGCGCTGGGCGGGGATGAGCTGGCCGGGCTGCACCGGCGGACCGAGGGGTGGCCGGCCGGGCTGTACCTGGCGGCTTTGTACCTGCGGGAGGGCGGGGCGCTGGCCAGCGCGGCGGTGTCCTTCGGCGGGGATGACCGGCTGGTGAGCGAGTACATGGAGTCGGAGTTCCTGGCGCGGATCTCCCGGCGGCAGCGGGTGTTCCTGACCCGGACCGCGGTGCTGGAGCGCCTGTCCGGGCCGCTGTGCGAGGCGGTGCTCGAGGTAGCCGGATCGGCGGCGACCCTGGCGGAGCTGGCCCGGTCGAATTTGCTGCTGGTGCCGCTGGACCGGCGGGAGGAGTGGTACCGCTACCATCACCTGTTCCGCGACATGCTGCTGGCGGAGCTGGAGCGCCGGGAGCCCGGCCTGATCCCGGTCCTGCGCCGCCGCGCCGCTAGCTGGTGCGCGCGGAACGGCCAGCTCGAGGAGGCGCTGGAGTACTCGATGGCGGCCGGGGACGTCGACACAGCCGCCGGCCTGGTGGCGAAGCTCGTGGTGCCGGCCCACCGGCAAGGCCGGGTCCCGACCGTCCGGAGATGGCTGCGGTGGCTGGAAGGCCGGGGCGGGATCGAGGGGCACCCGATGGCTGCGGTGCTGGCCGCGCTCTTTTGCGCGTTGACGGGGCGGCCCGTCGAGGCTGAGCGGTGGGCCGATGTGGTCGACCGCTGGCAGTACGGGGATCCGGCGCGGCCCGGTGACCCTTCCGCCGAGGCGTGGGCCGCCGTGATGCGGACCTTCTTGTGCCGGCGCGGGGCCGGACAGATGCGCGCTGACGCAGACGAGGCCGTGCGGAAGTTCGCGGCGGAGAGCTTCGTGACGCCGGCACCTTTGTTCCTGCAAGGGATCGCGCGGGTCCTGTGCGGTGACCTCGATGGCGGCGACCAATCCCTCGAGGATGGGGTCAGCGTCGGGGAGGAAGTCGGTGCGTACGAAGATGTCGCGCTCGCGCTGTGCGAACGATCGCTGATAGCGATGACACGCAGCGACTGGGGCCGGGCCGAGGCATATGCGGAACGAGCAGCCGCCGTTTTGCGCCGGGCCGGGATCGAGGAAAGCTACGCAACCCCCCTGGTCAGCGCGGTGCAGGCCCGCACAGCCCTGCACCGGGGAGATATCCCGGCCGCCCGCCGGGAGCTTGTCAGCGCTCAGCGGCTGCGGCATCTGCTGACCTGCGCCCTGCCCTACTTCGCCGTTCAGGCCCGGATCGAGCTCGCCCGCGTCCACCTCGCGCTCGCCGACCTGGCCGGCGCCAAGACGCTGATGCGGGAAGTCGATGAGCTGCTCCGGCGCCGGCCCGGCCTCGGGAACCTGACCGGTCAGGCCCGGGTGCTGCGCGCCCGCCTGTCGGAGGAGCATGGTTCAGGCGCCCCCGGCGCGTCCGCGTTGACCGGCGCCGAGCTCCGCCTCCTGCCGATGCTCTCCACCCACCTGTCGTTCCCGGAGATCGCCGCGGAGTTGTTCCTTTCGCCTAACACCATCAAGTCGCAGGCGTACTCGATCTACCGCAAGCTGGGCGCCGCCTCCCGCAGCCAGGCGGTCGCCCGGTCCCGCGAGCTGGGGCTCCTGGAGGGATGACCATCCGGTCTTTCACCCCGTCAGGGGGATGACGCCCGCCCTGGCCTGGGGTGGAATGGTGGCGCGGCGGCGGGCGGAGGCGTACGGGTGGAGACGTTATGGGCCAGACGGTGAGATTCCAGGAGACGCTGCGCAGGCTGGCGATGATCGACGAGGGCTTCGTCGAAGACAAGGCCGGGCTCGGGCTTGGCCTGGCAGGGACATCGGCCCTGGATCCCAAGACCGTGGCGTTGCTGCGGCTGGGGGTGTCGGTGGCCACCGGGTCGCCGGGGGTCTGCCTGGAATGGTGCGCCGGGCGGGCGCTGGCGGCGGGCGCGAGTGAGGACGAGATCGCCGACGCGCTGCTGGCGATCGCCCCGGTCGCCGGGCTCGGCCGGGTCGTCTGCGCCGCTCCCGATGTGGCGACCGCGCTCGGGTATGACATCACGGCCGCGCTGGAGGAACCGGATGATGACTGACGGCCTGACGCATCAGCGACCGCACCAGCTCCGGCCCGGCCGGCACGCCCCAGGCCACCATTCGGCCAGACCACCTTCTGCAACCGGGCCGCGGTCTCCAGCTCGTAAAACAGCCCGTCCCCGCCGGTGAATACCCCGCCGGCGCCGGCACCCCGCTCGCGCCCGGCTTTTGAGCGGCGAGCTGGTTCAGCGCCTGTTCCAGCGACGGGCCGCCGGCCAGGCGGGCAGCGACCAGGCCGGGGAACCGCACGCCCGCGGCCGGGCCAGGGCGGCGCTGGCACCGTCAGGCCGGCGAGGCAGAGGCAACTGGAGGCGCCACATACGTGATGTGGGCGAAATACGCCGCCTTGACAAATGGGTACAGCCAGTCAGTTATCGGGCCCTCGAAGACGGGTGAGTTGACCAGGACCACCAGTTCCATGTTCAGCGGCAGGTAGAACGCTACGCCCTGCTCCTGGTGACCTGCGTTGTCGTTCCAGCCGCCGAGCTTGGCGTAGTAGGTCCCGAGCGGGGTAGCAACCGAAAAGTCGATGCCGAAGCCGTCGTCCAGCATGACCTGGGCCTGGTCGGGGCTGATGATGGTGCCGCCGCGCCGGAACGTCGCCATGACCTGGAGCAGCTCATCGACCGACATGTGCCATCCGGCCCCGCCGGCCATCGTCGTCAGGTCACCGGAATCCCAGCCGTTGCCGGTCACCGGGAAGTTGTAGGCCAGGGCGTCCCCCGCATCATGGGTGAAGTCCGGACCGGTCACCTCCGAAGGCGCGAAGATCTCGCGGGCCACGTACGACGCGTAGGCCCCGATCGTGCTGGAATCCCAGGCGTTATCGATCAATTCGGGGAAGAACAGCCCGCCCTGCGATTCCAGCAAGAGCCAGTCCACGGGGACGTTGCCGTTGATCGTGGCGAGCAGGATCCGGCACAGCCCGAAGTTCATGTTCTGGTAGCTGAACTGGCCTAGATGAGTCGTCCCGGCCGCGATCTGCTCCTTCATCCACTCGAAATCCGACCGGGAATTGGTGGCTCCGAAGGCCAGTCCCGACGTATGCGTCAGCAGCTCGGCGAACGTGATCTCATCGACGTCCGGGCCCTTGACCCAGTACGCGGGCAGGTAACCGATGATCGGCGTGAAGGGCGGGATCCCGGCCTCACCCAAAAGCCTGGTCATCGCGGCCGCGGTCACGATCTTGCTCAGGCTCGCGACGTGCATCCGGGTATCCGGCGTCCAGGCCTCGCTGCCATCCTGCGGCTCCTTTGCCCAGTTCTGGCCGGCCAGCCCGATCGACGAGCCGTTCTCGGTCAGCCGGATCGAAAAGCCCGCGACGTTCCCGGTCAGCAGCCCCTCCAGCTCCTGGATAAATCCGGCCGCGTCAAGGCCGTAGACCCCCGGTGCCGGTCCCGGCACCGGCCCCGGCGCCGGCGGCGGCAAGGCGACGTGCTCGACCGGCACGCCCTCGCGTCCCCGGTCCGAGCTCACCCCCAGCAGATTGCCCGGCCGCATCACATGGGCCCGCACCGCGGCCTCGTCGATGTCCACGCCGCGGATCTGATCCACCGCGGCGGCCAGCCCCCCTCGTCCGTCCATCGCTTCTCCCCTTCCGCTCATCTCCCCGGACCCGGCCGGCCGTCGAACAGACCGAGCCGCTGACGCGGCACCTGATACATCTGCGGCCCGGACGCGGCCGCGCCCGCAAGTGGACGGGACCCAGAGCCGGGACCACGCCGGCCACCGAGCCGATCGATCTCCCGGCCATAATGCTCCATCTGCTCCTCGCTGGCCCGGTCGTCCATGAACATCCCGATCCGCCAGTTGCCTTCAGACATCTGCTTCGGAGCGTCGAGCACCAGGACCACGCTCCGGTCGCTTACGTCGGTCTCGTCGACGTGCCCGGAATCGATATGCCACGCCAGCTCCGCGTTGCAGCGGTCATAGTCCGCGCGTGCTGCGAACGCTGATGCGCCGCAGGGGCAGACCACACCGCAATTGCAGTTCTCGATATACGTTCCTTCTAGCCGCCACGGCATGGCCGGACCCCACTGCTTCTTGAGCCTCCGCTTGCTTGCCATCATCCTGCGCCGCGCAATTGCACTGGCGTCGCAACCGGATTGCACTAGATGCGAATAGAACCGGGGAGTGCAGCGACTCCTGCCTGGACCCACGTGATGAAACAACACGCTACTCTGGCTGTTCCGGCATCACGGGCCGGTCGGTGGCCTGGCCGGTGGGTCCTGCCAGACCTCCCCATTCCCTGATCGCCGCAAACACGTGAGCCGGAGGAGGGAGTCAAGCCTGTCTTCGCGTGACCAGGCACTTTGACCGGCTGCGGTTGCCCTGCGGGCACGGACGGGCTTGATGCCATCCGGAGGCGATCCATAATTGCCGGGCGGCGGGAATGGGGGAGCCCCCTTGCACATTCCCCGGTCGTGTCGAGCGCGTCGACGTGGGCCAGGTGGCCAGCCTGAAGCCGGGGTGCGGGGTGTCCCCGCGTGGGTTTCATCGAAGTGGTGGCGCGTGCCGCAGAGGCAGCAGGGTGGTCAAAAACGAGGGGCCGGCCGAGCCCACAAAGCGCGGCCCGGAGCGGCAGCCCCTGATGCGCGGTAGCAGGCCGGATCCCTGGCAGTGATGCCAAATTACCGGCCAGCAGCTGTCCATTCCCGCGACCCGCCGGACCCTGGCCCGGCCGGGCCCGCCGCAGCCGAACTCACTCGATGGGGACCACCGCGGCCAGCTCCCGCCGAACCGCTGTCAGCCGCTGCCGACCCTGCCCCGCAAGGCCCGGCGGACGGCCTGATTAGGCTGAGCGGCCGCATCCCCGCCAGGCGGGGACACGCGATCAATCATCATGTCGCCGGGGCAGCGCCCAACGCCCCGCGGACCTAGGTAAGGCTGGCTGCTCTAGGCCCCGGCCCCCCGGCCCGCCACGGCTGATCACCCCGCGCAGAAAGGCCGCACGCCTGAACCGCTGAACCAGATCCCGCACCACCAGGGCATCCCTGCCCTGGCGCCCGGCATGATCCGCTCCCGGCAGCTATCAGGGACAGGGAGCAGACTCAGGCATCCCCAGACCAGAGTGATCATGACCGCAGAAACCCCGAATCGAACGCTTGCGGTCACTGGCGGATGCAGGTAAGGCGGATCTCGCACGCTGGCCGGGGCAGCGATCATAACGCAGCGTGAAGGTCACTGCGGATCGTGGGGAACCTGATCGCTGAATACTTGCTCATTCACGGGGGCGGTGCCGACTATGCTCGCGCGCGCAGATAGTTCCTTCCTGTAGGTAGTCCTATCGCGGCCGCCGTCGCGATATCACCGGTGAGCGTTGGAGGCTGGCCGCCGGTTTGTGCGTGCGCCTGCCGCGTCATGAGGCCGTTCGCCCGGCTGGGGTCATGGTTGCCGGGACGACCAGCTGTTCCCCATGATGAGATCAGTAGCCGGCCGCTGTTCGCCGGCCCGTGTACCAAGACGACGGCGGCCGGGCGCGCCTATCCGCTGGCCGCGGCGGCACTGTGTCCGTAGTGCCCGCCGCGTCCGCACCGATTTGAGGAGGCCGGCCGCCATGCGCGTCGTCGCAATCGAGGAGCACCACATTATCCCCGAGATGCGCAGCCGCATGGATTTGTCCTTGCTGCCCCCGGCATTCCGGGCCCGGCTGCACGTCACCGTCGGCGAGCGGCTGGCGGACATGGACGCTGCCGGCATCGATGTGCAGGTGCTGTCCGTGATGCTGCCGATGCCCCAGATGCTGCCCGCCGAGACCGCTGTGCCGCTGGCCGCCAAGATCAACGGGGAACTGCACGGCATGGTCACCGCGCATCCGGACCGGTTCGCCGCCTTCGCCCTGCTCCCGGTCACCGTGCCAGACGCGGCCGCAGATGAACTGGAGCGGGCCGTCAGCGAACTGGGCTTCTCCGGCGCGATGATCAGCGGCACCATCGGCGGCCGGTTCCTCGACGACCCGGTCTTCGCGCCGGTCCTGGAAACCGCGGCCTGCCTGAACGTGCCGGTCTACCTGCATCCCGGTCCGCCGCCGCAGCCGGTCGCGGAGGTGTACTACGCGGGCTTCGCGGCCCCGGTCAGCCAGGCACTGGCCACCGCCGGCTACGGCTGGCACTACGAGACGTCGCTGCACGCGCTGCGGATGATCCTCGGCGGGGTATTCGACCGGCTGCCCGGGCTGAAGGTGATCCTCGGTCATCTCGGTGAGGGCATCCCGTTCCACCTGCCCCCGCATCGACGACACGCTGACCCCGCTGGCAGGGCAGCTGGCCAAGCCGGTCAGCGGCTACTTCCGGGAGCATTTCTGGATCACCACCAGCGGTTACTTCTACGATGGCCCGTTCCGGCTGACCCGGGAGATGTTCGGCGATGACCGGCTGATCTTCTCAGTGGACTACCCGCTCGCAGACAACCGGCAGGCCCGTGACTGGTTCGACCGCCTCGACCTCGCGCCCGAGGTGCGGGAGAAGATCGCGCACGGCACCGTCGATAACCTGCTCCGCCTGCGCTGAGCCATGTTCGCCACGATCAGCCAGCAGGCGAGATCACGACCATGACGCGCCCACGGAACCTGTGACAGCCCGAGCCGGCAGCGGAAACCTGCCCGCCCGCCGAGCCGCCGGGCCTCCACCGCCGCGGCTCGCGGGGGGCGCCCGCGCGTCTTCCCGAGCCGACGCGAGGACCTCCCTCGCTAGTGACGACAGTGCGGCTGCTACTGGTTCGGCCCGCGTTGAGACCCACGCGCGAGATGGCGCGTGTCGGCGCGCATAACATCCGTTTCTGGGCATCGCCGATGCGCCGTCTGGCTTAGTTGGGTGCGAGCGGACCTGGGGGGTAGCGGCAACCTACCGGGCCAGGCGGGCAGTCCCGGATTCTGGCGCACGGCAGCCATCAGTGCTGGAGTCGGTGGGATTGGCCGACTGCCCGGGCTGCCAGGATCGGCAATTGCGGGTGCAGCACGGCGACCGCGTCCCGCCAGCCGCTTGGCCGTCCGGGGCTTGGTCGTACGGGTGAGCCGCCTGGGCAGTGCTTCCCGGGCAGTGCTTTCCGGGACCGGGGTCTGCGAAGGCTTCCGGTGGTACTCCTGCTGGTGGTTCAATCAGGGCATATAGTTCCTGGTGGTTTCGGAGCGGCATGGCCGGCGATGCCGCCTGGCGGGGGTGTGATCGGTGGCCTTGACACAGGAGCAGCCGGTGAGCTGCCGGGCCTGCGGCGCTGTGGTACCTGCGGATGCGCTGTTCTGCAGCAGGTGCGGCGCGCGTCTGGATGAGGCGCTGGCGACGCCGGAACGGCGGATCGTGACGGCGCTGTTCTGTGATCTCGTCGGGTCTACCAAGCTGGCCGAGGGGACGGATCCGGAAGAGGTCGACCGGCTGCTGCGCCGTTACTACGCGCTCGCGCGCGAGGCGATCGAGCGCTACGGCGGGACTATCGAGAAGTTCATCGGCGACGCCGTTGCGGCGCTGTTCGGCTTTCCGCTGGCGCACGAGGACGATCCCGAACGGGCGGTTAGGGCGGCCCTGGACATCGTGGAGCGGGTCCGCTTGGACGGGATCGGCCTGCAAGTCCGGGTCGCCGTCGAGACGGGCGAGGCGTTCGTCCGCGACGTGGCACGGGGTCACGGGTTCGCCGCGGGCGACGTGATGAACACGGCGGCACGTCTGCAGTCCGCTGCCGAGCCGATGTCGGTCATCGTCGGCCCGCGAGCGCGCGCGTCCGCCGGTGGCGGGTTCGAGTTCGCTGAAGTGCCGCCGCTGCGCCTGAAGGGGAAGCAAGCCCCTGTGCGTGCCTCGCTGGTGGTCAGGCCCCTCACTGTTTCCCTCTCGCCGGCCCGCAGCGTCCGTCTGGTCGGTCGCGAGGGCGAGCTGCAGGAGCTGCGGTCAGTCGTCTGCGCTATGACGGAGGGCGTCGGCGCGGTCGTCCTCGTCGAGGGCGACCCCGGGATCGGGAAGTCACGGCTGGTGGCGGAGGTGCGGTCGGCGTCGGACGTCCTGTGGCTCCGCGGCCGGAGCGTGGAGACGCGGGATGCGGCCGGCTATCGGCCGTTCGCGGAGCAGA
>JBAUAY010000094.1:0-12862 GCA_049676235.1 Streptosporangiaceae bacterium | reverse complement strand
CGCCGACCCGGCACAGGGCGCGGGCCGCGAGCGCGGCCCGCTCGGCGGGGGAGTTGTGCAGCCGCCGCAGCACGGCCGCGAGTTCCTCGTCCTCTCCCGGCGTGACCAGGATGGCGGCCTCGCCGGCGACCTCGGGCAGCGCCCCGGTGCGGCTGGCCACCAGCGGAGTGCCCGAGGCCATGTGCTCCACGGCGGGCAGCGAGAAGCCCTCGTACAGCGACGGCACCACGGCCGTCTCCGCGCTGGCCAGCAGCGCGGAGAACGCCTCGTCATCGAGTCCGTGGCTGAATGTGACCCGGTCGGTGAGGGACAGCTGGGCGGTCAGCCGCTCGGTGGCGGGCGCGGGCTTCCCGACCACGATCAGGTGGGCGTCGGTGTCGGTGACGAGCTTGCCCACCGCGCGCAGCAGCGTGGCGATCCCCTTGAGCGGCGAGTCGGCGCTGGCCACCGCGATGATCCGGCCGGGCACCCGGGCCCCCTCCCGCGGCCGGAACACCCGCGTGTCCACGCCGAGCGGGATGATGTGAACCTGCTCGGGGCGGACCCGGAAGTCGCGGCAGATATCGCGCTTGGACGACTCCGACACGGTGATCAGCGGCGCCTCGGGTGGCCTGGCCAGCCGCCGGGCCACCCGGGCCTGCATCCGGACGAACCCGTACCAGCGCCGCCTGGACAGGGCGCCGAGCCGGCTCGCCGACGCCAGGTCGATGCGCCTGTCCACGCTGATCGGGTGGTGGATGCTGGTCACCAGCGGCAGTCCGAGCCGCCGCACGCCGAGCATCCCGTAGCCGAGCCCCTGGTTATCGTGGACCACATCGAAGTCCGCGGTCCGCGCGGCCAGCACCCGTAGCGCCCGGATGCTGAAGGTCAGCGGCTCGGGAAAGGCGCCGCCCCACATCATCGCGGTCTCGAGCCCGTCCACCCAGTCCCGGTACTCGCGCCAGCGGGGCGTGCGGAACGGGTCCTCGTCGCGGTACAGATCCAGGCTGGGGATCTCGCGCAGCACCGGGCCGGGATCGAGGTCGGGGTACGGCTGACCTGAGAACACTTCGACGTGGTGCCCGAGCGCGTGCAGTTCCCTGCTCAAATGACGTATGTAGACACCTTGCCCGCCGCAGTGCGGTTTGCTGCGATACGAGAGCAGCGCGATGCGCAGCGGGCGGCTCAAGATGACCACGGGGCACCTTACCACCCGGTAGCCTCAGGGGCCTGGAGCGGACCCGAGTAGACCGTCGCCATCAGATCGCAGACTCGCTCGGTGCGGCAGACGGCTCGCGACTCGGATTCATGCGGCCCTATCCAGGCGATGGACAACTGTCCGCACACCCTCGCACGCGATGGGCGGCTGTACGTCACCCGTCCCAGGTGATCACAGCTCTACCACCCGGAGCTGTTACCGTATCGACGTGACGCACAGGTTTCCGGCGCTGATCGCGGCGCCGGCTCCGGCCCAGGGGCGGCTCTGGCTGACCGGGGCGCGGCTGTTCGACGGCACCGGGGCGCCGCCGCGCGAGAACACGGCCGTCCTGGTGGAGGACGGCGTCATCCGCCGCGTCGCCGACGACCGGGAGGCGCGCCCGGACGGCGCCCGCCCGGTGGACGTGGGCCAGCGGGTGCTCATGCCGGGCCTGACCGACGCGCACACGCACGCGTCCGGCCGCGTGCCCAAGACCGCGAAGGGGGCCGAGGAGCCGCTGCCGGAGGTCGCGGCCCACTTCCTGCAGGCCGAACTCCGTGACTACCTGCGCTTCGGCGTGACCACCATCCGGGTCTGCGGGTCGCAGGGGCTGCTGCCGCAGACGGCCAGGCAGGCCATGCGCTATGGTGCGTTCCGCGGTCCCCGGCTGCTGACCTGCGGCAAGATCATCTCGGCGACGGCACCGGGCGGGCGTTTCTACGGTGACATGTACACCGAAGCCGACGGCCCCGATGACATCAGGCGGGCGGTCAGGGAGCAGATCAGGGCCGGCGCGGACTTCGTCAAGGTGATGACGACAGGCGCCCGCTCCAACGAGCTCGAGGATCCGGAGCCACTCCAGCTCACCGAGCCGGAACTGGCCGCCGTCACCGACGAGGCGCACCGGATAGGCTACCGGGTGGCCGCGCACGCCGAGGGCCTGGCGGGCTGCGCGGCGGCGATCAGGCTGGGAGTGGACACCATCGAGCACGGCATGTACCTGCACCGGCGGCCGGACCTGCTGGAGGCGATGGCCGCCGCGGGCCAGGTCCTGGTGCCCACGTTGTCGGGCTACTACTGGATGGCCGGCTTGGGCGAGGCCGTCGACGAGGCAGTCGGCCCGGGGGAGGCCCTCGACCCGGCGGCGGCGCACGCCGATCCCGGGATGCCGCCGGTGCTGTCCGAACTGGCGCAACACAACCTCGAACAGGGCGCGGCCAGCATGCGGGCGGCCCGGCAGGCCGGCGTCAAGATCGCGCTCGGCAGCGACGTGAGCCTGGCCGCCGGCCTGGAGATCCAGCGGATGGTGCACCACGGGCTCACCCCCGCCCAGGCCCTGGTGGCCGCGACCAAGACCGCGGCCGAGGCGCTGGATCTGGACGAGCACATCGGCACCGTGACGGAGGGCAAGCTCGCCGACCTGATCATCGTGGACGGCGATCCGCTGGCCGAACCGCACCTGCTCTCTGACCCGGGCCGCATCTGGCTGGTCCTGCAGCGGGGCGTCCCCGTGGCTGGCCAGGCCCTGACCAACCCGGCGCCCTGACGTGACGGCGAAACGCTGGCGTCGCCGGTACGCCTTCGCCGGTGTCTACCTGGCCTGCTTCGTCGCCGTCGAGCTCAGCTACGCCCTCCTGACCCCGGCCGCGCAGGCCAGGCTGATCGCGTGGGCCAGCACGAGCGTGGCGAACCTCGAGCATGAGCCGGTCCTCCCGCTGGTGCTTTCCGCGCTGGTTGCGCCCGGGTACGTCGTGGTCTGGCCGGTGCTGATCGCGCTGGCCGTCTTCGGTGCCAACCGGGCGCTCGGCAACGCCAGGACGGCACTGGTCTGCCTGGCCGGGCAGGTGATCGGCTCGCTGGTCAGCGAGGGCATCGTGGCTTACCGGGTGGACGCCGGCCAGCTGGACGTCGCGAACAGGCATCTCACCGACGTGGGTCCCTCCTACGTGGTGGCGTCGGCCATCGTGATCGCGCTGATGTGCGGCACGTGGCTGGCCCGCGTGCTCGCGGCGATCGATCTCGCCGTGCTGGTGTTCGGCGGGCACATCTTCAGCGGCCTGAGCCATCTCGACGTCTCCGCGGTCGGGCACGTGACAGCGATGATTACCGCGGCAGCCGCCACCGGACTGATCCTGATTAGGCGCGGCCGGGGGTCAGGAGGCCACGTGGCCGACGGCCATGCCGATGAGGTAGGTGATCCCGACGGCGCAGGCCCCCAGGATCAGCTGTCGCACCGCGCCTCGCCAGAACGGCCGATCGGTCAGCCGGGCCACCATGCCCCCGCCGGCGATCGCGGCGACTGCGGCGAGGCCAAGCGCGACGGCCATCACGTTCAGGCCGGCCAGGTAGGGGATGAGCGGGATGATCGCGCCGACGGCAAACGAGGCCAGCGAGGCGCCCGCCGCCACCAGCGGCGACGGCAGTTCGCTGGAGTCCACGCCTAGTTCTTCCAGCGTGTGCACGGCCAGCGCGTTTTCCGGGTTCGCCGAGATCTCCGCGGCCGCCTGCCGTGCGGTGCCGGCGCTGACGCCGCGGGCCCGGAGCATGGTCGCCAGCTCGGCCTGCTCGAAGGCGGCGTTGTTCTCAAGCTCCAGCCGTTCCTTGTTGACCTCGGCGTAGATGAGCTCGTTCTGCGAGGAGACCGACACGTACTCCCCGGCCGCCATCGAGCCTGCGCCCGCGGCCAGGCCGGCCAGGCCGGTGAGCACGATCGTGTGCGCGCTCGCGCCGCCCGCGCCCACCCCGGCGATCAGCGACACGTTGGTCACCAGCCCGTCCATGGCGCCGAACACGGCCGGGCGCAGCCAGCCGCCAGACACGTCCCGGTGGTGGTGTCCGCCGTCGTGCGGGTGCGACTCGGTCCTGGCTCGCTTCTCGGTTGCCATCGGGGCTGCATTCCCTCTCCGCGCCGTCACACTCCAGGCCAGCGCAACTGCTGAGCGGCCCGCACGGCGCGCGCCCGGTGCGGTGCGCCGCGGATGGCGCGCCGCACCGGGCGTCAAGGCCTAGCTCTTCGCCGCGTTATACAGGAACAAGTGCCCGATCGCGGTCGGGTAGACACCGGTCACGCTCATCGCCGTCGCCGTCAGGTAATTGTAGAAGTACCCGAAGATGATCGGCGTCTGGGCCAGCAGCAGCGTCTCGATCTGCCCGGCCAGGCTGCGCTGCGTGGACAGGTCGACGGCCGCGATGTATTGCGCGACCAGCTTGTCGTACTGGGAGTTGTTGAAGTGAGCGGCGTTCCACGGGCCGGTACCCGACGTGGTGTTGATCGTCTGGAGCGGAGCGGTCAGGAACACGTTCGGCACGCTGCGGTGCCCGTAGTCGACCAGGCTCATCGTGGCGTCCAGCCAGTCGGAGTTCCCGAACGTGGCCTTGCCGTAGTAAGCGGTGGAGCTCTCGACCTTCAAGTTGATCTTCACGCCGATCGCCGCCGCGGATTGCACCACGATCTGGGCGTAGTCGGGGATCTCGAGGAAGTTCTCCGTGATGAGCTGGGTGGAGAATCCCGATGGGTGCCCCGCGGCCGCCAGCAGCGACTTAGCCTGGCTAACGTTCTGGGTGCGCTGCGGGATGCTGGTGTTGGTGGACGGGAACACGGGCGCGAACGGGCTGTCGTTGCCGACATCGGCGAAGCCCTTGAACAGCGCGGTGACGATCTGCGGCCGGTTGAGCGTGAGCGCGATCGCCTGCCGCACCCGCGGGTCGGTGAACGGGGCCTGGTCGTTGCGCATCGACAGCTCGCGGTGCGCGCTCGACTTCAGCTTGATGATGTTGTAGCCGCCGCTGAGCAGTGCCTCCCCGCCGGTCACCGCGAACTGCCCGAGAACGTCGATGGTCCCGCCGGTCAGCGCGAGGATCGACGCGGACGGGGTGTCGTAGAACGTGAACTGGGTCTGCGAGGGTAGCGCCTTGGTGCCCCAGTAGGACTCGTTGCGGGTGAACGTGGCGCCCACCTTCGGCGTGTACGAGCCGAGCACGAACGGGCCAGTGCCGATGAACGAGCTCTGCCAGCTGGCCGGGTTGTAGTTGTTCGGGATGATGATCATGTTGTAGTTGTCAGAGGAGGTCAGGTACGGGAAGTTCCCGTTCGGGGCGTCCAGGTGGAAGGCGACGGTGAAGTCGTCGACCTTCACCACGCCGGACGGGCTGAGCACCCCGGCGAACGCGGACAGCGCGTTCGACGCATTCTTCGTGTTCGTCTGCAGCTTGTAGGTGTACACGACGTCGTCGGCGGTCAGCGCGGCGCCGTTGTGGAACTTGACGCCCTGGCGGATCTTGAACGTCCAGACGTTGGCGGTGGAGTTCGCCGACCAACTGGTCGCGAGCACCGGCTTCAGAGTCAGGGTCTGCGTGGACAAGGTCAGGTACTCGCCGGTCTGCGCGAGCATGTCCAGCCCGCCCTGGTCGGCGACGGTCACCGGGTTGATCGCCGCGGTCGGCGTGACGATGCCGGCCTTGATGACCGCGCCGGCCGCGCCGGCCGCGGCCGATGATGATGAGGACGAGGTGCCCGGCGCCGCCGAGCTCGAGGAACTGCTGCCGCAAGCCGCGAGTATCGACCCGAGCAGCGGGACCGAGATGCCGACGACAGTGCCGCGCCGGATGAAGTCGCGGCGGGAGAGTCGTCCCGCGGCGAACTCGTCGATGATGTGATTAGCGATCTCGCCTTGGCCCTGGCGCAAGTGCCCGAGCTGGTTATGATCGATATTCCTGGTCATGGGGAGCCTCCCTGGGATGGGGCGGATTCACTCAGCTGGATTTTTCGCAGTTCGGCGACCGGGATGTGACAACGGATAGGGTGACCCGGCTCGCCTTCGAGCAGAGGTGGTTCGGTAGATTCGCACACGCCGGTGGTCAGCTTGCGCGGGCACCGGGTGTGGAACACGCAGCCGCTCGGCGGGTCGGCCGCAGACGGGATCTCACCCTGCAGCCTGATCCGGGCGGGCCGCTGGCCATCGAGCGACGGCACGGCGGAGAACAGTGCCTCGGTGTAGGGATGGTGCGGTCCGGCGAAGACCGTCTCGGCCGGCCCGACCTCCATCACCCGCCCGAGGTACAGCACCACGATGCGGTCCGATAGGTACCTGACCAGGCCCAGGTCATGCGAGATGAACAGGTAGGTGGCCTGCTCTTTGTTCTGCAGGTCGGCCAGCAGGTTGAGGATGGCCGCCTGGACCGAGACGTCGAGCGCCGAGGTCGGTTCGTCGCAGACCACCACCTCGGGCCCGGCGCCGAAGGCGCGCGCGATCGCGACCCGCTGCTTGAGCCCGCCAGAGAGCTGGCTCGGGCGCAGCGGCAGATGCCGGTCCTCCAGCCGGACCGAGGCGATCAGCTCGGCCAGCCGGTCACGCAGGGCGGCACCAGAGAGCCCGGCCAGCCGGGTCAGCGGACGGCTGATCAGGGCCCGCACCGTGTGGCGCCGGTTGAGCGCCGAGTCCGGGTTCTGAAACACGATCTGCAGCGCGCGCAGGGTCTCCCGCGGCCGCCGTCGCGCGTCCGGGCTGAGCGGGGCGCCGTGCAGGGTGACGACCGAGCCCTGGTCCGGGGCTATGAGCCCGAGCAGGACGCGCGCCAGCGTGGTCTTGCCGCTGCCCGACTCGCCCACTAGGCCGAGCGTCTCGCCCCGGTGCACGGACAGGTCAACGCCGGCCAGAGCCTGGACACCGCCCGCGAAGGTCTTCGACAGTCCCTCGACGACCACCAGCGGCCCGCCGGTGTCGACGCCAGCCAGCGCGGGGACCGAGGTGGGGGTGGCGCGGGGCAGGTCCGGCGCTTTCTCGTGGAAGTAGCAGCGCGAGGTCCTGGCGTCGCCGGCCGGGAAGAACGGAGGTTCTGACTCCCGGCAGCGATCCTGCGCGAGCGCGCACCGAGGAGCGAAGATGCAACCGGTCATGGTGTGACCGGGCGCCGGCAGGAAGCCGGGAATGGTATCCAGCCGATCGCTGTCCTTGCGCTGGCCGCGCCGCGGGATGCAGCGCAGCAGCCCGACCGTATACGGGTGCCTGGGGTTCTCGAACACCGCGCGCGCGGGCCCTTCCTCGACCAGTTCGCCCGCGTAGAGCACCCCGACCCGGTCGCACATCTTGGCGATCACCGCCAGGTTGTGGCTGATGAACAACACCGACGTGTCGAACTCCTGGCGCAGCGCCGCGACCAGGTCGAGCACTTCGGCCTCGACGGTCGCGTCCAGCGCGGTGGTCGGCTCGTCCAGGATCAGCAGCGACGGCGAGACCGCCAGCGCCATGGCGATGACCGCCCGCTGCGCCATCCCGCCAGACAGCTCGTGCGGGTACCGCCGCATGACCAACCCCGGGTCCGCTATCTGAACCTTGCGCAGCATCTCCTCGGCCGACTGCATCGCCGAGTCCGAAGATTGGCCGGCGATCTCGAACACCTCGGCGATCTGCCGTCCGACCCGGAGTGAAGGGTTGAGCGCCCGCCCGGGCTCCTGGTACACCATCGAGACGGTGCGGGCCCGCAGGTCGCGGAGCGCCGCCTTGCCCATCGACAGCGGGTCGAGCCCGTTGATGCTGACCGCCCCGCCGCTCACCCGGCCGTTGCTGGGCAGGTACCGCACCAGCGCGAGCGCGACCGTGGACTTGCCGGACCCGGACTCACCCACCAGCCCGTAGGACTCGCCGCGCCCGATGGCGAACGATACGTCGCGCAGGGCGAGGCGGTCCTGGCCGCGCACCTGGTAGGTGACGTCCAGGTGCGACACGGACAGGGCCAGTGTCGGGTCGGCCGACACCGGAGCACTGGCGGCCGGATCGGGCGACGGCTCGCTCATGCGCTTAGCACCTGCTCAATCGAGTCCGCGATGAGGACGACCGCGGTCACCAGCGAGGCGATGGCGAGCGCCGGAAATAGCGTCTGCCACCAGTAGCCGGACACCAGGCCGACGTAGTTGGCCGCGATGTCCGCGCCCCAGTCGGGGGTGGGCGGCTGGATGCCGAAGCCGAGGAAGGACAGCGTGGCCACCGCGAAGACCGCGTAGCCCAGCCGGACCGTGAACTCGACCACGATGGCGGGCATGACGTTGGGCAGGATCTCGGCGAACATGACCCGGCCCGCGCTCTCGCCGAGCAGCCGGGAACCGGACACGTAATCCTGATGCCGCTCGACCTGCACCGCCGCCCGGACCGTGCGCGCGATCAGCGGCGTGAACACCAGGCCGATGATGATGGTGATCCCCGCAACGGACGGGCCGAGGGCGACGACGAACAGGAACGCGATGATCACGAAGGGCAGCGCGAGGAAGGCCTCCACGATCCGCGAGATCACCAGGTCGAAGGCGCCGCCGAGATAGCCCATGGCCAGGCCGAGGGCGGTACCGAGGATGGTGCCGATCACGGTGGCCAGCGGGGTGATGATCAGGATGTCCCTGGCCCCGACGATGACCCGGGACAGCACGTCCCGGCCGAGCGGGTCGGTGCCGAACCAGTGCGCCGAGGACGGGGCGGTGTTGGCGGAGAGCAGTTGCTGCGCGAGCGGGTTGTAGGGTGCGAACAAGTGCCCGAAGACGGCACAGACCACCCAGAACAGCAAGACGCCCGCGCCTGCGAAGAACGTCGGCTTGCGCAGCAGCAGCTGCCACCGGGCCTGCGTGGCCCGGCTCGCGGCCGTCAGCGCCGGCTGTCCGACCGGCCCGAGATACCCGCCGGTACGATCGATAGACGCAACCGGATCAGCCGGCGGGACGCCTAGGAAGTCGGTCATTGCGTGCCCCCGATCCGCAGCCGCGGGTTGAGGAAGGTCAGCAGCAGGTCCGCGGCCAGCGTGGCCAGCACGTAGACCACGCCGATGACCAGGATCCCGGCTTCCATCATCGGGAAGTCGTGGGCAATCGCGGCCTTGTAGATCAGGTTCCCGAGGCCCTGGTAGTTGAAGAGCGTCTCCACCACCACCAGCCCGCCGATCAGGTACCCGGTCTGGGTCGCGATCACGGTGATGGTCGGCAGCAGCGAGTTCCGCAGCACGTGCCGACGGATCACGGTCGTCTCCGGCAGCCCCTTCAGCACCGCGGTCCGCGTGTAGTCGGAGTTCAGCGCCTCGATGGTCCCCGCCCTGGCCATACGGGCAATGTATCCGAAGAGTACAAAAACGAGCGGTATAGCCGGCAAAATCAGGTGCCTGAACTGGCTCAGCACCGAGGCGCCCGCCCCGGCCGAGGCGGTGACCGGCAGCCACTTCAGCGTCACGCCGAACACCACGATGAGCACGATGCCGGACACGAACTCGGGCACGCTGGAGAGAGTAAGCCCGGTTATCGAGATGGTCCGGTCCGTGCCGCGGCCTGCGTAAAGCGCGGCGATCACGCCGCCGATGATGCCGAGCGGTACCACGATCACGAAGGCGAGCACGGCCAGCTTGACCGAGTTGATCAGCGCGGCCCGGATGAAAGGCTCGACCGCGGTCTGGTACGTGTAAGACGTGCCCATGTTGCCGTGCAGCAGCCCGCCGATCCAGCTCAGGTACTGGGTGATCAGCGGCCGGTTCACCCCGAGATGCTGATCGAGGGCCTGCACGGCGCTGTTCGCCGCGAACGGCCCGAGGATGAAGCGGCCGGGATCACCCGGGAGGATCTGGCCGCCGAAGAATACGAGCAGGGTGAGGAGCCATAGCGTGAGAACCATCAGCCCTAGCCGTCTCAACAGGAACGTTGCCATCGCTGGCCTCCTCGATGCTGGGCCGCCTCGTGCGGAACGTTCCAGAGCGGCATAGCCTAGCTCAGTTATAGATTGGTGAGCAATTAATGACGATCATGCTCAACGGAAGTGACCTGACTGTTACGCAGGTCGTCGCGGCCGCCCGGCATGGTGAGGCCGTCGTGCTAGCGCCCGCGGCCCTCGCCGCCATGCGCGAGGCGCGCACCGTGGTGGAGGAGGTTCTCAGCACCAGCGAGCCGGTGTACGGCCTGACCACCGGGGTCGGCGAGCGCAAGGCCTACCTGGTCGACCCGGCTGAACGGCAGCGGTTCAACCACCGGCTGGTCCTCAACCACCGGATCGCGCAGGGTGACATCGCCCCGGCCGACGTGGTCCGCGGCGCGATGCTCTGCCTGGCCAACAGTTACGCCAAGGGCGTGACCGGGGTCCGCCCCGAACTGGCCGAGATGATCGTCACGCTGCTCAACGAGGGGTTCGCACCGCCGGTGCGCAGGCTCGGCTCGATCGGCCAGGGGGACCTCGGCCCGATGGCCGACCTGGCCCACGGGCTCATCACCCGCAGCGGCTTCGAGGTGGCCGAGAACGAGGGGCTCGCCCTGGTCAGCAGCAACGCCTTCACGACCGCCTGGGCCTGCATCGCCACCGCCGACGCCGCGGCCCTGCTGTCGGTGTTCGACGTCGCGGGCGCGCTCGACCTGGAGGCGTTCGGCGCCAACCTCACCTGCCTGCACCCGGTCATCGAGCAGACCAGGCCCTTCCCCGGCCTGGCCGCCACCTTGGGTCAGCTGCGGCTGCTGCTCGCGGGCAGCTACCTGTGGCAGCCGGGTGCGGCCCGGTTCCTGCAGGACCCGCTGACCTTCCGCTGCATCCCGCACATCCACGGTGCGGCCAGGGACGCGCTCGACTACGCGCAGAAGATCCTGCAGGTCGAGCTCAATTCCTCGCAGAGCAACCCCGTGGTGGTGGTGCCCGAGCGCCGGATCGTCTCGGTCGGCAACTTCGACATCGGCCCGCTGGCCGCCGCGCTCGATTTCGCCAGGATCGCGCTCGCCCCGGTGGTGACCAGCGCGAACGAACGCGCGGTCAAGCTGTTGCAGGCGCCCTTTTCCGGGCTATCGACCGGCCTGGCGGCGAGCGCGGGCTCGCCGGACGACGCGCTGTCCGAGCTGGCGGTGGCGGGCCAGGCGATCACCGTGGAGGCCCGCACGCTGGCTCATCCGGTCTCCTACGAGCTGGCCAGCTCGGTGAAGGGGGAGGGCATCGAGGACCGGGCCACGATGGCGCCGCTGTCGGCGCGCCGGCTGGCCGACATGGTTCAGCTCTGCGCCCGGGTGGCGGCCATCGAGCTCGTCGTCGCGGCCCAGGCCATCGACCTGCGAGCGCCCGGTCAGTCCCTCGGTCTCGGCCTGGGCACCGGCCGCGCCTTCCGGATGATCAGGGAGCTCGTCCCGTTCACCCAGGCCGACGGCACGCTGCCGGCCGACCTGGAGCCCCTCGTCGAGCTGGTCAGCCGGGGTGACCTGATGCCAGCGGCCTGAACCCTGCAGCTCGAGCCGGCCCAACCCCGATACCATGCCCCCATGCAGGACCAGAGCCGGCTGCTGATCGGTGAGAGCTTCACAGGCGAGGACGCGGAGACGGCCCGCGCCCCGGCGAACCCGTTCTTCACCGCGGCGTGAAGATCACAGGGATCCGGCTCGACCGGATGCGGCTGCCCCTCGACCCGCCGTTTTACCCAGCCTGGGATCCGGTGCCGCGCCGGCACTTTGACGCGACCCTGGTCCGGGTGGAGACCGACGAGGGCATCACCGGATACGGCTCGGGCGACACGATGGACGGCTTCGAACCGTTCGAGTCGCTGTTCACCGGCCGTGATCCGCTGAGCATCGCCGGCCACGTCAAGACGATCTCCTCGATCGGCTTCCACGCCGGCCGGTACTGGCCGCTGGAGGCCGCGCTGTGGGACATCGCCGGCCAGGTGACCGGGCAGCCGGTCAGCGTCCTGTTCGGCGGGGCCAGCCGACGGCTGCCCGCCTACGCCTCATTCGGCGAGGCCAGGAGCCCGCAAGCCCGGGCGCAGGCGGCCGTGGCGGCCAAGGCTGCGGGTTTCCGGGCCATGAAAATACGGATATCCCGAACGGACTGGGTGTCGAGCCTCGAAGCCGTGCGTGCCACCCGGGCGGCCGTCGGCGACGACATCGCCATCATGGCCGACCTGAACCAGTGGTGGCGGATGGCCGGCGACTCCTCGCCCGCGCTCGATGTGACCCAGGTCCGCCCGATCGCCGCCGAACTCGCCGAACTCGGCGTGTTCTGGCTGGAGGAGCCGCTGCCCGGCGACGACCTGGACGGCATGCGCGCGCTGCGCCGGCAGATCCGGATCGCGGGCGGTGAGATGGCCAGGACCCCGGCCGAACTGCTCGACGCGCTCGCGGCCGGCGCGCTCGACGTGCTGCAGCCGGACGTGGTCCTCGCCGTCGGGATGCTGCGCACCAGGACCATCGCCGAACTGGCCCTGCTGCGGCACCGCTGGTTCACCCCGCACACCTGGACCAACGGCCTCGGCCTGCTGGCCAACCTGCACGTGGTGGCCGGCGTGGGCGGCGGCCCCTACGTCGAGTTCCCCTACGACCCGCCGGGCTGGACGGAAGAGCGGCGCGACTTCTTCCTGACCGAGCCGGTCCGGATCGACGCCGAAGGCTACCTGACCGTCCCTGCCGTCCCCGGCCTGGGCGCGGAAATCGACCACGACGCCGTGGCCCGCTATGCGCTGCCCTAGGGAGCTCCCATGTCGGCACAGCCAAGCACGCTAATTACCGGCATCGGTGAGCTGGTGACCAACGACACCGAGCCGGGCGGCTTCGCCGCGGTGACCGACGCGGCGCTGGTCATCGAGGACGGCACGGTGGCGTGGACCGGGCCCGCGTCCCGGGCGCCCGCTGCGGACACCGTGCTGGACGCGAGCGGCCGGGCCGTGCTGCCCGGCTTCGCCGACTCGCACGCCCACCTGGTC
>JBAUAY010000093.1:0-10514 GCA_049676235.1 Streptosporangiaceae bacterium | reverse complement strand
CGGCTGCGCATCGGGTTGAACGCGGTACTCACCGCACTGCCGCGCACCGGGCTGCTGGTCACCCAGGGGTTCCGGGACGTCACCGCGATGGGCACCCGTCGCTGATCGACGTCGCGCACCTGATGGCCGGACGGTTCGGCGTGACAGCGACTGGCTGACCGAGATCCAGGCGATGGGGCGGAGAACTACCCTCCGATGCGCTGACCCCGGGGGCCCGCCTCCGCCGGCGCCGGCGCGCGGTGGCTCGGCGGCGCGATGGCACGGCGCAGCCTCCGTACCGTTGTCAGCTACCGAAGGCCAGGGGGGATCTCATCGCCGGCGGGACGCCGAGGATCCGGCGGGCCTGCGCGATCGTGGCCGGGGCACGCCCGAGACCCTCGACGAGGGCGACCGCGGCACGCAGCAAGTCGAGGTTGGACGGCTCGCCCGGCCCCGCGTAGTCCTCCAGCCCGACCCGGACGTGCCCGCCGCGGCGGATGGCCAACTCGGCCAGCCCGCACGCCACCACGTCGCCGCCGAGCACCGCCACCGACCACGGCAGCCCGGACGGCTCCAGCAACTCCAGGTAGGCCTCCAAGGCGGTCGCGGTCGGCCGCAGCCCGAACTCCAGCTCGCCGCCGAAGTACAGCTTGACCATCGCCCCCGGCGGGAGCCGGCCGCTGCGCTGCCAGGCCAGGGTGATCCGCAGGAACCCTGGCTCGAAGACCGAGATACTGGGCGCGGCCCCCAGCTCGCCGCTGCGAGCGAACATGTACTCGACATCGGCGAGCGGGTTGGCGTAGGGGCCGGCGGCAGCGTCCGCAGCGACGGCGCCGGCGCTGGTCAGCCCGAGGTTCACCGACCCGGGGTCCACCAAGGTCATGCCGCCCATCCCCCGGCGGGCCAGCTCCTCCGCGTGCGCCCACCGCCGTGCCACCGGGATTCCTCGCGCTCCCGCGGCCATCGTCGGGTATAGCAGCGCGTTCGGGTGGCGTTCCAGTACCGGCCGCCATGCCGCCAGGTACGGCTCGACGGCGTGCACCCCATCGGCGGTGAACATCGGCTCGTCGTTGTGGTTGTGCACGATCGAGGCGCCGGACTCGATCCCCGCCAGGGCGGCCTCGGTGATCTCGGCGGGCGTGCGGGGCACGTGGCGGTTGCGGTGGCGGGGGGTTGCGCCGTTCACCGCCAGCTCCAGGATTACCAGCTCGGCCATCGGTGGCTAGTATGACGGCGGCGTCCCTCCCGGCGCCAGGGGGCGTTGATCGGCCGGGGCTACGGCGGCCACCCGGGCCGGTCCGGCCAGGGTGGCGGGGGCATCGGGTCCAAAGGGGGCGCCGCCGGTGCGGAAACGCCGATTCCCGAGGAGACGCAGGTGAGCAAGTCCCATCCCGAGCAGTGGACGATCCGCGAGGTCGCGGAACGCCCGGAGAGGTCGCTGGTGACCGCGCTGCGGGAGTTCGCCACGACGCAGATCGCCGACTGCGGTGGTCCTGTCGCGGTCGTGGGCCCGCCGCTGCGTCACCTGGCCGGCGGCGGGCAGCTGTGCGGCCCGGCGGTGACCGTGTGGACCAAGCCGGGCGACATCTTGTACGTGCTGAAGGCGGCGGACCTGATCGCTGCCGGCGACGTGCTGGTCGTCGACGGCGGCAGCCGGCCGGACGCGGCGGTGATCGGCGACATCGCCGGCCAGGCTCTCGCCGACCTCGGCTGCGACGGGCTGGTCGTCGACGGCGCCGTCCGTGACCTTGACGGTCTCGACGCAGCGGGGTTGCCGACGTTCGCCGTGGGTGCCCATCCCGCTACGGGATCGAACCAGGGACCGGGTGCGATCAACGTCGTCGTGCAGTGCGGCGGGGTGACCGTCCGTCCCGGAGACGTGGTCCGCGGCGATGCCAGCGGCCTCGTCGTCGTCCCGAAGGAACACCTCGCGCCGGTGCTCGCCATGACCAAGGCGGTCGCCGACCGGGAAAGAAGTTGGCGGCAGGCCATCGCGCGCGGTGCCAGCCTGCCCGCCGCAACGGGCATCGACGACCTGATCAGCAAGCTCGCCGTGGACCGGGCCACGGCCCCGCGCTGACCGCCGAACGGTCAGGCATCCCGCCCGGTCGGCAGCGCGCGGCGCCTCCACGTTGCATCCCGCGTATGTCCCGCGCAGCGAGGATTGGGCTCAGAAGTTGGACTGTCAGCGTGGGAACCTGCGCCGTCTGGGCTTCTATACGGTCTGAGCTGCAAGGCGAGCTGTCCGTGACAGACCGGTCTTTACCGGGGTCTGATGGCAGACTAATGAGACGGCTTGATCGGCAGGTCAGGCGACGGTTCTACATAGGGACGCGGCCACCCGTGGCGTGAGCCGAGCATCATGACCCCGCCCAGCAGCCAGAAAATGAAATAGATGACGGCAGCCGTGACGGCCACCGCCCCGACGGTTGTATGACCAGGGATGCCAGCGACGGTAAGAACGGCTGGCATGATGATCCCGTATACCCCCCACGCGGCTGTCTTTTCCGCCCGCGTCAGCGCCCGGCCGGGTTTGCGCAGCGGCTGGGCTGAGGCCAGCCCGGCGGGGAGGTCAGCGGCGGCCACAGTCAGCTCCGCGTAAGTCCGTGACGCGAACGCCTGGCCGATCCGCGCGTCAAACTCGTCCTTGGTCAGCCGGCCTTGCACGAAAGCCGCCTTGAGGGTGTCGATGACCTGCTCGCGGTCGGCGTGCGACGCCCGCAGGCGGCCGTGGCCCGGCGCAGCTGCCGCTATCTCATCTCCGGGCTCTGCCATCACCGGTGCCTCCCCACGAGGACAATCAAAAGCGTAACGCGGATGCCCTCTGGCGGCCATCGCAGCCCTTTTGACCCGTAGACCGATGGAGCCTGCCCGGCCAGTGCGCCGGAACCCAGAATCCGCAGGCCACCGTCCCGCTAGGTGTCCGGCATTAACGCCACAGTCCCGTACCGTCCAGGCAGCCCGCGAGAAAGCGGTAAGAGATTCCTAGTGGATCGCGAAACCACTGACCTCTTCCGTCTCAGGGATCATTTGGCTCGGCCCGTCACCCACCTTGGTCGCAGGTCCGGCCCGATCTATGTACCCGTCACTGACCGCGAGTTTGGGAGAGGGACTGCCTCATCAGGCACGCGACGGGCACGCTTACCGCTGACACCTGCGCTACAGCGGCGACACGCTGAGGTAAGGGCATGATGATAGCCATGGAATACAGCAGGCAACACGTGGTCGACTTGCTGCGTAGCGCGGGGTGGTCAGACCTCGCCGACGAGGCGTCGCGAGTTCTACCCGATCCGGTTGATGTCGACCGGCTCGTAGCATGGGGCGCGCAGCACGGCCTTTCCCACGACGATTTGACCAGCCGGTTCGGCGGCAGTCCCTGAGTCGGGAGGTTCGCCGCGTGCGCTTTGGGCCTGACCCTCGCCGTCGAGCCCGGCGAGTGCGGCACCGGCGTGTGCAGATAGGTCCATTTCTTCCCACCAGGCACCGGTGCCAGCCCAGCAGCGTGCCCGGTGTCACAATCCGGTGCAGCCGCAGGTGCCCCCGGCAAGAGCCTGGCTGGCGGCTTACTGCTCAAGGTCTTCCAGGGCGTTACTGCTCAAGGTCATCCAGGGCGTTACTGCTCGCGTCTTCCAGGGCGGCCGCGATCGCTTCGAACGCCTGCCCGAGCACCGCGGTTTGCGAGTCGTCCAGCGGGCCGAAGACCAACCGCCGGACGGCGGCGGCGTGCCTGGGGGCCGCGGATTCGATCGCGGCGCGGCCCGCGGCAGTGAGCATGATGAGCGCGCCCCGGCCATCGCCGGGACATTCTTCCCGGCAGATGAACCCGCGGCGGGCCATCCGGGACAGCTGGTGGGAGAGCCTGCTCTGCTCCCAGTGCAAGGCACTGCTGAGCTGGAACGGGCGAAGCCGGCCACCGGGCGCCTCGCTGAGATGCACGAGCACGTCGTACTCCGGCAGCGACAACCCCGAATCGGCCTGCAGCTGCCGGTTCAGCCGGGCGGCCAGCAGCGTTCCCGCGCGCAGGTAGGCACGCCAGGTCCGCTGCTCGTCTGCGGTGAGCCACGGTCCGGACATGACCCGATCATACCCGGAATGAATGACGTGTCATGCATGTTGGAGATTCATGACACGTCATCGACCCAGGTCACAAGAAGGACATCACCGCTATGCGCAAGACCGCTAGCACCACGGTCCCCGTTCATCCGCTGCTGGCCGAGCGGTGGAGTCCCCGCGGGTTCGACCGGGCACACGAACTCGGCGACGACAGCCTGACCGCGGTGCTCGAGGCGGCACGCTGGGCGCCGTCCGCGCAGAACAGCCAGCCCTGGCGGTTCCTGGTGACCCGCCGCGGCGACCAGGCCCACGACCGGCTCTTCGCGGCCCTTGCTCCCGGTAACCAGGCCTGGGCCGGGACGGCCAGCGCTCTGGTCCTCGTCGCAGCCCGGACCGCCGGCGACGACGGCAGGCCGCAGTTCCATGCGCTGTATGACACCGGGCAGGCCGTCGCCGCGCTGGTCACCCAGGCGCAAGCCGAGGGACTCTCGGTCCACCAGATGGCTGGCTTCGACGCCGCTGCCGTCCGCGCCGGGTTCGGCCTCGACGACAGCCTCACCCCGGTCGTCGTCCTCGCGATCGGCCGACGCGACAGCACCGCTGACCTCCCCGAGCCCCTCGCCGCCCGCGAGGCCGCGCCTCGCACCAGGCACCCGCTCACCGACCTGCTGCTGCCCACCACCACCGAGCCCGAGCTAGCCGCGGCATAAAGATCTGGCACCCCCCCGGTCGGCACATGCGCACCGCGACGCTAGCCCGACTCCGGCTCCCACAACAGATAAGACGCCTGTCAGGCTCACCTGACAGGCCAGGCACGGGCTGACGGCAGGCTCCCCAGCTGACCGCCAGCCCCGCTTCTCTCCTTTTCGGGCCGAACGATCCCGGGTATCCCCCGTCCGGCCCCAGGATCTCGCTTCCCCCCGTCGCGCCTCTCGCACGCCGCGCCTCCGGCCGATCCGCGCCTGCGTCCCCGGGGGGCAGCTCTGGTGTGGGTGTGGCGCCGTGCACGAAAGACGAGACGGATAAACACAAGCACCGAACGTAAAGCAGCAGGTCAGACCCTGCGCAGTTTTTGGCGCAGCACAAGTCGAGCGCTGATCGGCATCCCCGATCCGGTGCGAGTGGCACAACTTATTTCTGGCCAGGTGCCCTCTGGCATGCCCCGCTGCCCGCTAGGCCCGGTGACGCAACCGGAGGTCAACGGGGATGGGCGCGGAACCACTCCTGTCTGTCAAGGGGGTCGGGACCGATTCTCGTGCGGGCAGGGGGCGGGCCTGCGACCGGCGTGTAGTGGGTCACCTCTGAGGTGAAGACTCCTTCGCCGCTAGTCTGCTCGGCGAGCTGTGCCAGCAGGGGCTGGACGCTCCTGGCGGGGAGCGTGCCGGTGAGCGCCAGGGCACCGGCGACGGGGCTGGTGCCGGTGATGAGACCGGACAGGCGGGCGATCGTCACCGTCACGGCGGGAAGCGCGCTGGCGGGGATCTCCAGGTGGAACGTCTCGACCGGCTCGCAGGTGACGGTTCCGGCCTGCCTGAGGGCCTCGTGGATCAGCACCGGCGCCAGGTTGCGGAAATCCGCGCCGACGGAGGAGATGTTCTTGTTGAACTTCTGGTGCATAGCGCTCTGCCTGGGGCAGTAGCCCGTGCGCGTGAGCACCACGCGGGCATCGGGGACCGCCCAGCCGGACAGGCCCTGGGCCAGGCCGGTCCGCACCCCTTCCCAGGTCGCGGCGAAGAAGGCGGGCGGCATGGAACCGCGCTCGACTTCCAAGTCGCAGGTCAGGCCGGAGCCGGCGGGCGCCGGCTCAACCCGGAACCCGAGCGTCGCCAGGTAGGGCGTGGCCTTCGCCGATATGAGGGCGGACGATGCGCCCGTTCCCGCGATCCGCTCGATGTGCACGGTCACCGTAGGGCGGAAGGTGACAGCCACGCCGAACTGCCCGGCGAGCAGGTCGGCGAGCACTTCCTTTTGCACTTCACCGTAGAGGCTGACCGCGATCTCGCCGCGCTCCTCGTTGACGCGCAGGTTGATCAGGGGGTCGGCCTCGGCCAGCTCCCGCAGCGCCGAAAACAGCCGACCGCGATTGGCCCGGTTGACCGGCTCGACCACGGATTCAAGCGCGGGGGCCGGGAACTGGCGGGTAACCCGGCCGGGGATGGCCTCGCCTACCCAGCCGCCGGTGCGCGCCGAGCTGATCCCGCGTATCCGCACGACCTCACCGGCCTGCGCGACACTCACCCGGGCCCAGCCGTTCGGCGTCGACCGCTCCAGGGACGTGATCACCTCAGGACTGGCGCCGGCCGCAGCGGCCCGGTCCCTGACGCGCAGTTCGCCGCCGAACATGCGACAGTACGCCAGCGTGCCGTGATCGCTGTGCTCAATCTTGTAGATGACTCCGGACAGCGAGTGCGCCGCTGGGCAAGCCCATGGCATGAGGCGCGGCAGCGTCGTCAGCAGGTCGGGCACGCCCGCCCCAGTCAGCGCCGATCCCGCCACCACCGGCACCACGACGCCGCGCCGCACCTGGGTGCGCGCAGAGCGCAGTGCCATCGCCTCGGTGACGCCCGGCCCGTCTAGGGCCGCGCCGAGCAGCCGGTCGTCCCCTGACGCGAGGACGTCGATCACCGACGGGTCGGTCAGCGGGACCGGCTTGGTGGCCGCGTCAGGCGACCCGGCTGCCAGCACGTCCGTCAGGGGAAGCAGGCGCGCGCCGGAACCCGCCGCAAGGCGGCGGCCGATCCTGGCACGCACCCGGGCGGGGTCCGCTCCCTGACGGTCGATCTTGTTGATGAAGATCGCGGCTGGCACGGCGAGGCGTCGCAGCACCCGCCACAAGACGACGGTCTGCGGCTGCACTCCCTCGACCGCGGAGACCACCAGGACGGCCGCGTCGAGGACGGCCAGGCTGCGCTCGACCTCGGCGATGAAGTCGGAGTGACCCGGGGTGTCGATGAGATTGACCTGAACATCGCCCGCGGCGAAAGACGCCACGTTCGTGCGCACGGTGATGCCACGGCGGCGCTCGATGTCCAACGAGTCAGTACGGGTGGTACCGGCATCGACGCTGCCGAGTTCGGGGATGGCGCCAGCCTCGAACAGCAGCCGTTCGGTCAGGCTGGTCTTGCCCGCGTCAACATGCGCCAGGATTCCGAGGTTGAGTGTGCGCAAGGGACAACTGCTCCAGGAGTCGGGTCGGGACTGTCGGCAAGGCAGTTGCCGCACGCATCACGGGTACCTCCTGGAGAAGCCGTCCGCGGACAATCCATTACCGCCCAGCCCGGCGCCTCTCCGCAACCCATTTTCCGCACGCTCGTGATACCGGGAAAGTAACTAGACAGGTCGGTCGGCACCTTTCTCTCGTCTTCGGTTCGTTCTCGCTGGTTGTGACGGGTTCGATGCCTGCCTATTTGCGGATGGGGCAAAGTCGTCGACGCGCTGCTCGCACTGAAGGACGCCGCGGAAGCCGCCCGCGAGGCCGGCACGCCGCCATTGACCAGCAGGTCAGGGCAGAACACGAGGACTGGTTCGGCAAGGCTGCCGCCACCGGGATCGCCCTCAACGCCAGCCGCAACGGGAAACTGCGCCCTCGACGTCCTCACCCGCGCCTTCCAGGCCAGCCCCTGGATCCCCGGAACCGGGTAACCCGCCCGGGCACCAAAGGGCCGGCCAGCCCGAGCCAGGATCGCGGGTGCAGGGAACGGGTTTACCTGAGCACCGTGAGCTGGCGTTTCCGGGGTAGTCGAGGAGCGCCCGGATGGGGCCGGACGGGATAGTGGAGCATTTGGGCGCTGCGATCATCGTCACGATGTGTCAGCAGCTTGCGGGCCGGCTTCCCTGACCTGGGAGACGAAGTGCCTGACAGCCGGGAAAGCGAGGTCCGGGCGGTCACGGAAGATGGTGTGGCGCGCGCCGGGAAGGCGCACCAGGCGGGTGGTTTCCGCCGGCAGCTGGCTGGCTAGCTCCTCGACCACGGGCAGCGGGCATACGGGGTCGTCCTCGCCGGCCAGGACCAGCACGGGACACCTGACGGCGCCGATCACGCTCCAGGGGTCGAAGGCGTGGACCTCGTGAGTGGAGTAGTGCAAGGCGACGTCCGTGTTCTTGATCATCCGGGCCTGGAACTGGCGGGATTCCTCGGCCCAGCCCGGCGTGCCGCTGTAAAGCGGGTAGCAG
Organism: Streptosporangiaceae bacterium; assembly: GCA_049676235.1. Lineage (GTDB taxonomy): Bacteria > Actinomycetota > Actinomycetes > Streptosporangiales > Streptosporangiaceae > Palsa-504. Next base: position 2,309 of record JBAUAY010000093.1, on the reverse strand, counting down.
ACGCGCAGGAACTCAGCCTGGCAGTCTCCGGTCTCATCAGCGTAGGTGCGCCGGGCGACGGCGGCCGCCTCCGGGCCGCCGAGGCGGCCGAATGCCTCGATGACCCGCTGCTGGTCCTGGTGGCCCCCGGTCGTGCTGGCCAGGATCACACCGCCGGGATGACCGGGGAACAGCGCCGCGTAGCTGAGCGCCACGAAGCCGCCGAAGCTGCTGCCCAGGACCACCGGCTTGCGCAGCCCGAGCGCGTCGCACAGCCGCCGCAGGTCATCAGCCCAGGTCCGCATGTTCCAGAACTCGGCGCTGCTGTGATCGCTGCGGCCGTGGCCCCGCAGGTCGAAATACACGACCTGGAAGTCCTCAGCCAGCGGCCCCAGGGCGGACTTCACCGTGAGGTGATCCAGGCCGGGGCCGCCGTGGACGGCCACCAGGACCGGGCGCTCTACCGTCGTGTCCCCCTGCGGAATCACTGACGGCCCGGATACATCGAACCACAAGGACACATCACCAAGGCTGATGCGCACGCGACCTCCATGACGACTGCGAGCGGCCGGCCAGCCCTGGCCGGCTCACTGCCGGGCCAGCTTCAGAGGTCCACAGTAATCTCCATGGTGAGGCTGCGGGCTGTGCGGCCATAGGCAAACTTGCCGCTACATAGCTACGGCCAAGGGCAAAGTACGGCGGCAAAAGACCGCCCTGGTCCAGGCCTGCACTGGCGACGCCCGCAGGCCGGCCAGACGCACCGCGACACTGCGTGACCGGAAAGGTACCAGTGATCAGGTATCCGGCTCGCTGCTCATGTAGTGCTCAAGTACGGCACTCAACGCTCATGTAGATCGGTTCCCTACACCCGGCCTACCTATCTAGTTACATTTAAAGATCGCAATGGCGAGGTTACAGAAAAGGTGCGAGGTCCAGCCATATGTGACATTTCGGCCCTGAGGAGCCCTGTGGCCACGCGCATGGTTTCCCGCGATCAGCTGCCTGAAATCCGCGATATCCGCCATGGCTTGTTCCATCCGCCCGGGCGTCGTCCTTCCCGCTGAGCCTGGTGCGGGGGGACCGCCGGGGTTACGTTCAGCGCATGCGCTTCGGGATCATCGACCATAACGACGACACGGGACGGCCGCACGTCCGGCAGGTCGCTGAGCGGCTGGAGCTGATCGAGGCCTACGACCGGCTGGGTTTCTACGCCTACCACCTGACCGAGCACCACGGGACGCCCCTGGCCGTCACGCCGTCGCCGCACCTGATGCTGGCGGCGGCCGCACAGCGGACCTCGCGGCTGCGGCTCGGGACGCTCATCACGATCTTGTCGCTGTACCACCCGATGCGCGTCATCGAGGAGGCGGTGACGCTGGACCAGCTGTCCAGCGGGCGGCTCGACCTAGGCGTGGGCCGGGGCGTCTCGCCCGCCGAGCTGGCGTTCCACGGCGTGTCTGGCGAGGAGGAGGCGCAAGGCCGGTTCGACGAGGCCTTCGCGATACTGCAGCAGGGGCTGACGTCGGACAGCGTGACCTTCGACGGGAAGTACTACAAGCTGCTTGACGCGCCGGTCACCTCGCGCCCGGTGCAGCGGCCGCACCCGCCGCTGTGGTACGGCACCCGGACGCTGGCCAAGGCGCAATGGTGCGCGCGGCTCGGCATGCCGATGATGGCGCTCGTCCCGTCGCAGGCCGTCCGGGCGCTAACCGACGCCTACAAGGCCGAGTGGGCGTCGCTCGGGCGCCCTCTGGATGACCTGCCGCCGCTGGGCATCTCCCGGAACATGGTGCTCGCGCCGGCCGGCGAGGAGGCGATGAAGATCGCCAACCGGGCCTTCGCGCGGTTCAAGGACAGCCTCTACTACCTCTGGAAGAAATACGACATCCCGATACCGCCGGTCTTCCCGGCCGAAACGTTCGAGGGCATCCACGCGGCCGGTCACTTCTACGCCGGCGACCCGGCGGGCGCCCGCGAGTGGGTCGCCCGCCATCGCGACATCGGCGGGATCAACTACATGGCGCTGGAAACGTGCTTCGGCGACATGACCAAGGAGGAGGCACTGCAGTCGGCGGAACTCCTGGCCACCGAGGTGATGCCGCACTTCGCCTGATCCCGCGGCCGCAAGGTGCACGCCGTGGACGCGAGCCGAGCGGGTGCCGCACCGCGGGCCACCGGGAGCGGCCCGCGGTGCGGCACTGGAGCGTTACTCGTCAAGCGCTACTTCTCGACGTAAAAGAGGCGCTTGTTGACGAATTCGTCGATGCCGAGGGGGCCTAGCTCGCGGCCGAAGCCGGAGCGCTTGGTGCCGCCGAACGGCAGGTCCGCGC
>JBAUAY010000092.1:0-7302 GCA_049676235.1 Streptosporangiaceae bacterium | reverse complement strand
CTTCTGGTCGGGCCACGGCTTCGATGGGTTCATCGCCCGCAGCCTGCTCGCTGAGCATGCCCTCTGGCGGGGGGACACCGAGCAGGCCATCTCTGTGGCTCAGCTCGCGATCGGCCTCGTCAACGAGCCGCCCTGGGGTTACCATCCGTCCGCTATCAGGCCGGCCGCGATCGCCCTGAGCGCGCGAGCCGACCGGGCGGTACGCGCCCGCGCCACCGGTGACGACGAAACCGTGGCCGCCGAAATCGCCGCGGCCGCGGAGCTGCGGCAGATCGCCCGCGAGGGCGCTGCGTTCCGCAAGCGGCCCAAGTTCGTCCTCGGTCCCGAAGGACGTGGATGGCTGGCCCGAGCCGAGGCGCACTACCGCCGGGCCAGCGGAGACAACGACCCGCAGGCGTGGCAGGCCGTTCTGGACGCGTTCGGTCCCGCGTATGTCTATGAGACAGCCCGCACCCAGTGGCGGCTGGCCGAGGCGCTGGCCGAGGCGGGCCGCCGGGACGAGGCCGCGGAACAGTGGCACCGGGCGGCGCAGACGGCGGACAAGCTGCACGCCCAGCCGCTGCGCCGCGCGCTCGACGACCTCGCCCGCCGGGCCAGGATCGGAACCGCGGAACAACATGGTGACGGCGCGGTCCTGGCCGCGCTGACCAGCCGCGAACGTGAGGTCCTCCGGCTCATCGCCGCGGGCCGCAGCAACAGGGAAATCGCTTCCGTGCTGTTCATCGCGCCGAAAACGGCCAGCGTGCACGTGTCCAACATCCTCGGCAAGCTCGGCGCCGCCAGCCGCACCGAAGCCGCCGCCATCGCCCACCGCGAAGGCCTGGTCGGCCAGCCGTCAGCCCGCTGACCGCCCTCAGGACGCTGATCTCGCGACATTCCTGACACGCGGGAACGGCGGCGGCCCGGCGGCGATACGCTAGCTCACTCCGGCGCAAGCTCGGCGAGGATCTCGCCGGCCCGCTCCGCCGCGGCCTCCGGCGCGACCGAGGGGTTGCCGATCTGCGGGTCCCAGTTCAGGTCGTAGAACAGTTCGGTGACGCCCTGCTCACCGAGCCAGGCGGCGTCCTCGCGGATCTGCGGATAGCTGCCCGACAGCAGCCTGCGGCCGCCGTCCGGGCCCGTGGCCCCGGCGCCGGCCAGCACCACGCCCCGGCAGATGATGCGCACCGCGTCCGGGTCCCGGCCCGCCGCCGCGGCGGCTTCGGAGATCACGCCGACCGCCTCGCTGATCTTGGTCAGGTCGGCGCGGCTGGAGGTGATCCAGCCCTCCGCGATCCGCCCGGCCCGCTCCATGGCCGGCCGGGACATGCCGCCGAGCAGCACCGGGGGCCCGGGCCGCTGTACCGGCCTGGGGTCCTGCCGCCCCGCCGGGATCGTGTAGAACTCGCCGTCGTGCGAGCTGACCTCATCGGCCCACAGCGTGCGCAGGACGGTCAGGTACTCCTCGGTGCGCGCACCGCGCCTGGCCATGGACGCGCCGGTCGCGGCGAATTCCTCCGGCATCCAGCCGATTCCGAGCCCGAGGTCGAGCCGGCCGCCGGACAGCACATCGACGGTCGTCGCCTGCTTGGCCAGGTAGGCGGGGGAGACGAACGGCAGGTTGAGGATGGCCACGCCGAGCCTGATCCGCGACGTCCGGGCGGCGATATACCCTAGCGCCACCATCGCGTCGAGCACGCTGCGGTACACCGGCTCCATGCCGGATCCCTCGGGCACCAGCAGCCGCTGGAATGTCCACAGCGACGCGTACCCGGCATCCTCGGCCCGCTCGGAGAATGCTGCCAGGTACTCCGGCGTGGCCCACGCGCCCGCGACCGGGGCACCGAATCCGATCTTCATGCCCTCACCCTATTAAAAGATTTTTGGGCCGAACGGACCGCGGTGCCCGCCCCGGCTCAGGCTGACGCACGCGTTCGAATGGGCGCGTCCTCGTAGACTCCTGCTATGCCCGAAGCGTCCCCGCTGCCCGTCACCGAACGCACCAGGCACCGCCGCCTTCGCGAGCAGGGCAGCACCGACCGCCGGGACCTGGCGGACATTCTCGCCGCCGGGGTGCTCTGCCATCTCGGCGTCGTGGTGGACGGCTCCCCGATGGTCGTGCCCACCGTCTACGGGCTGGCCGGGGACACGCTGTACCTGCACGGCTCGGTAGCCAGCCGCAGCCTGGTCTCGGCGCCGCAGGCCACGATCTGCGTCACGGTGACCCATGTAGACGGGCTGGTGCTGGCCAGGTCGGTGTTCGAGCACGCGGTCAACTACCGCAGCGCGATGATCTACGGCACGCCCCGGCTGGTGACGGACCGGGAGGAGAAGCTGGCCGGACTGCGCTCCCTCACCGAGCACATCGCGCCGGGCCAGTGGGACTACGCCCGCCGCCCAAACAAGAAGGAACTGGCCAAGACCTCCCTGCTCGCCCTGTCCCTGGACGAAGCCTCGGTGAAGATCCGCCGCGGCCCGCCCGACGACGGCGATTCCCCCGACGCGGCCCTGCCGGTCTGGGCCGGCGTCCTCCCGCTGGTCGCCGCCTGGCAGGACCCGGACCCCGACCCCGTGCTACCCGCCGGCATCCCGCTGCCCCCGCACATCGCCGCCCTGGCCCACCGCCCGCCGGGATGACCGGCATGGCGCGTCGCGCACCGGCCCGGCGTCCGCTAACGTATCCTGGCCGGGGCAGCCACGCCTGCCTGATCCGAGCTGCGGCAGCCGGCGCCGGTCGCAGCGCCCGAGGACAAGAGCGGCCTAGCCCTCACGTGGATCGCCTGCTTTCTTCATCGTGACCACTGACGGTGGCGGGCGCCGGCGGAGCCACCGGTTTGGGGATGCGATGTCGCACGACAAGATCAGGGACGCGGCCCGGCGGCGGATGGCGCGCACGGGTGAGTCTTATGCTACCGCGCGGCGGCGGGTTCTCGCCGAGCGTGAGGCCGGAGACGCCGGGGTGCCGGACGCCGTCCGGCTGGGTGCCCCGGCACTATCGGCCGATGAGGTCCGCGCAGCCGCCGCGGCCCATGACGAGCTGGGTCCCGAGTACAGCGACGCGGTGGTGGCATCCTTCCTGGAGAAAGTCGAAGAAGAGATAGCCGCCCGCGTCGACGCGCGTCTGGCAGCCGCAGGCCGGCCGGAGGCGCCGGCGGACCAGGACAGTCGGCGCACGCTGCTGAAAGGCATCGCGATCGGCATCGGCATCGGCGGATTCGCCCTCATCGTGGTCGGCGGCAACGCTGCTGAGCGGGTGCACCGCATGATCTTGGTGCTGCTCGTCCTCGCGGTGATCTGCGCGGTCGCCGCGGCGTGCGGAGGGCGGTTCTCTAGCCGAGCTTGGGCAGCACCGCGGCGGCCAGCTGCTCCATCTGCTCGCGCTGATCGAACAGCGCGGTGAACAAGATGAGCTCCGCGCCGGCCGCCGCCACCTGATTCACCTCGCGGATGCAATCGGCCGTGGTGCCCGTGATCGCGGCGGCCTCGATGGCCGGCACCCGGTGCCCGTAGATCCCTTCCAGGGCCGCGTTCATCCGGGTTCGCGCGTGCTCGGCGGCCTCGTCGATGCCGATATACACCCGCTTGGCGATGGGGAAGCTGTCCGCGGCCCGGCCCGCCTCGGCGAGCGCCGTCCGCACGATCTCGACCTGCTCGGCGAACTTCGCGGTGGGGGAGGATCCCGCACCGAAGAAACCGTCGCCCATGCGCACGGCGCGGCGCAGCGCGGGCTCGCTGGCCCCGCCGAACCACAGCCGCGGGTACGGCTTCTGGAACGGCTTGGGCTCCATCGGCGCGTTCTCCAGCCGCCAGAACTCACCGTGGAAGGTGGCCAGGGGCTCGGTCCACAGCGCCTTCATCACCTTGATCCCCTCGGTGAACCGCGCCACGTACCGGTGCGGGTCCACGCCGAAGGCGGCGAACGGGCGGCCCCGGCCGCCGGTGCCGACGCCGACCTCGATCCGGCCGCGGCTGAGCTGGTCCAGCGTGCTCAGGCTCTTGGCCAGGTGCACCGGGCTGTGCAGGGTGGACACGAACACCACGCACCCCAGGCGCATCCGCTCGGTGCAGGCGGCCGCGTACGTCATCGCCTCGATGGGGCTGAACTGCGGCGATACGCTGAGCGTGCTCTCCTGGGTCCACGCGCTCTCGAAGCCGAGCTCCTCGGCCCGGGCCAGGTAGGACCGGAAGGCCGCGGGATCGAACTCGCCGTCGGCGTAGAACTGCGGGATCGCGATCGCGAACTTCATGTGCAGCAGCGTATCCCGGGGCGCGGTGGCACAATCGCGGAGTGAACGATCTTCCCGCCGACCTGGCCGAACGGCTCCGCACGATCTGCCTGGCCCTGCCCGAGGTCACCGAGCGACCCAGCCACGGCGCGCCGACCTGGTTCGTCCGGGACAAGAGCTCGTTCGTGACGCTGTGGTCCGACGGTCATCACGACAATCAGTTCCCGCACCTGTGGTGCGCGGCCCCGCCCGGAGCGCAGCGGGAACTGACCGCGTCCGACCCGGACCGGTTCTTCCGGCCCCCCTACGTCGGCAGCCGCGGCTGGATCGGCGTCCGGCTCGACCGCGACCCCGACTGGGCCGAGATCGCCGAGCTGTGCCAGGACGCGTACCGCGTGATCGCCCCGGCCCGGCTCCGCACGCAGCTGGAGGGCTAGCCGCAGACAGCGGCGGTGATCTCGGCGGCGCAGCCCCAGGACAGGGAGATGCCGGCCCCGCCGTGGCCGTAGTTGTGCCACAGCACGCCGCCGCCGAGCGGCTCCGATTCCAGCCGCACCTCGGGCCGCGACGGCCGCAGGCCGACGCGGTGCCCGAGGACCTCCGCACCGCGCAGGCGCGGCTCGATGGCGCAGCACCCGGCCATGATCCGCTCGGCCACCTCGGCCTTCGGCTCCGTGTCCCAGTTCCCCTCGTCGTTCGTGCCGCCGAGCAGGATGGTGTCGCCGTGCGGGAACATGTACACGATCCACGGCGGTTCGGGATCCCGGCTGACGAGGAACTCCTCGATGCCGGGGTTGCCGGCGATCAGCACCTGTCCGCGGACCGGCACCACCGCGGGGTCGGGCACCAGGTCATGCGCGGCCGCGCCGGAGCAGTTGACGATGACCGGGGCCGCGTCGGCCAGCCCGGCCAGCGAGGTGACCGGGGACACCTCCAGGGTGCCGCCCGCCCGCTCGAACCGGGCGCGCAGGTAGCCCAGGTACACCGGCATGGTGGCCAGCGGGGCGGTGTAGTGCCAGCCGGCGGTGAACCCGTCGGGCAGTTCGGATTCCTCGCAGGTCCGCAGGCTGGTGAGGAGCCGCATCCAGTAGTACGGCTCAAGCGGGGCGCGGGAGACCTCCCGCCCGGCGGCCATCCGCACCCCGGTGCCCGGCTCGGCGGCCAGCTTGGACAGGACCTCCAGCCCCACCCGGCCCCATTCCAGGACCCGGTCGGGCGGGCCCACTTTCACTCCGCCCCAGATCGCCCCCGCGGCCACCGACGTGGTCTGCCCGGGCAGCGCGGCCGTCCTGATCGTCACGCTGAGCCCGGCCTCGGCTAGGCTGATCGCCGTCGTCAGGCCCACGGCCCCGGCCCCGATTACGAGAACATCCATAAGCCGACCGTATCCCGCGGGATGCTGGCCCGGCATCGTCGCTCCGGAGGTCCCGGTGAGCGCGCTGACCGGCGAGCAGGCCAGGATCAGCGCGGCCGCACCAGCCGGAACGTCTCGAACTCGGTGTAGTCGGGGGTCGGCGCGCCCTTAGCGCCGGTGCCGGGGTTGACCGGGTCGGCGCCCACCGCGTGGTAGTGGGTGACCTTGATGCTGGCCTGGCCGTCGGCGTCGGAGCCTGCGGGCTCGACGTCGAAGACCGCGATCCCGTACCCGGTGGAGGCGTCCCGCCGGGCCGACCAGATGGCGTCCTCCACCGCGTCGGCCCCCGCGCGCGCGTAGACGTCCGGTGTGGACGTCAGGGCCGGCCGGTTGGCCTGGGTGAACACCTTGGCCTGCCGTTGGTGGGTCCGGGGAGGACGACCCCCCGGAAAAGGACTGCCGTCGGCGGTGTCGGTCCCGTACTCGTCCAGCGGGGCGTCGGTGCCGCCGCAGCCGAGGATGAGGTGCACCGTGCCCTGGCTGGTGTCGAACACCCCGCTGTCGGTGGTCGTCGCCGGGTGCGGCCGCAGGGTGTTGACGATGGCGCCGGTGGCCACCTCGTGGCCGGCGTCGGCGTCGGCGCCGCGTACCGGGAAGGACCGCTCGTAGTCGTGGTCGTGGCCGTTGAGCACCAGGTCCACCTGATACCGGTCGAACAGCGGCAGCCATTCCCGGCGGATGCCGAGGTCGGAGCCGTTGCCCGTGACCGAGGACGACGCGGCGCACTGGTGCATCTGGACGATGATCCAGTCCACCGACTCATCGCGGCGGCCGGACGCCAGCGTCCGCTCCAGCCAGCCGGTCTGTGCGCCGCCGGAGTAATCCCGGAGGTAGAACGACGTGCCGGGCTCGATCGGCGGATGGCCCGTGCTGGCCACCGGAGTCAGCGCCGCCGGGCCGGCCACGAAGGCGCCCGCGTCCTGGTAGACCACGTCGTCGGCGTCGAGGGAGACGAACAGGACCGAGCCGACGCGGAAGGAGTACCAGCGGCCGCCGAAGCCGGGCACGCGGTTATCCGGCAGGGTGTAACGGGTCAGGTAGGAGGCGAATCCCTGCGAACCGTTGGTGAACTCCACCTCGTGGTTGCCCGGGCACGGCATCCAAGGCCGGTTGGCCGCTGACGTCTGGTTGTTGTTGCCGAAGTCGCGCCACACCTCGGGCTGGACCGTCGGGTTCAGGTCCGCGTAGCACAGATCGCCGTTGAGCAGGTGGAACAGCGGCTGAAAGGACTCGACCGCCTCGACCGCGTAGGCGCTCTGGCCGTAGGAGAGCACCCAGCTGGTGTTCGGCGTGGCCAGGTCACCGAAGCTGGTGAAGCGGAACGCCGCGCGGCCCTGCGGTGCGGTCCGGAAGGTGGCGCTGAACGGATCGGCAGCTTCGCTGTCGTTGTCGGCGGTCACCGCGTAGGCGTAGGTGGCGCCGGGCCGCAGCCCGCTGACCCGGGCGTGGTAGGTCCAGACCGTCTCGCCGTTGATCCCGTCGGTGTACGGGCGGGACTCGGCCCCGATGACGCGCTGCCCGATCCGCACGCGCGGCCGGGTCGCCGGACCGGGCGAGGCCCAGGAGACCACGACGCCGGTGGCCGGATTCTCGCCCCAGGTGAGGTGGATCTGCTCGGGAGTGCCGTCGGCGCCCCCGGCCCGGGCCCGGCGCGTCCGCGCCGCCGCCTTGGCGGGGCTGGCC
>JBAUAY010000091.1:0-15233 GCA_049676235.1 Streptosporangiaceae bacterium | reverse complement strand
GCTGAGCCCGTCAGCGCGGCTGAGCCCGTCAGCGCGGCTGAGCCCGTCAGCGCGGCTGAGCCCGTCAGCGCGGCTGAGCCCGTCAGCGCGGCTGAGTCCGAGGCGCCGCTGCCCAACTACGACGAGCTGTCCGTGGCGTCGCTGCGCGCCCGGCTGCGCAACCTCGACGTCACGCAGGTCGGGCGGCTTGCGGACTACGAGCGGGCGCACGCGGCCCGCGCCGATGTGCTGGCCATGTTCGAGCGCCGGATCGCCAAGCTGGAGGCCGAAGCTTAGTGGCGCTCGACACGTCGGCTGATTCTCCCGTTCCCGTTCGCACGGTGCTGCAGCTGGTCGGCGGGTGGATCGGCCGGCTCGGCCGGGTCTGGGTGGAGGGGCAGATCGCCGAGCTCGCCGTGCGCGGCAGCGCGGTGTTCCTGACCCTGCGCGACCCGATCGCGGCGGTGTCCGTGCGGGTCATCTGCTCCCGGCAGGTGTTCGACGTCGCCGAGCCGCCGCCCGCCGACGGGGCCAAAGTGGTCATCTTGGCCCGGCCGGATTTCAACGCCAACCGGGGCTCGTTCGCCCTGACCGCGCTAGAGATCCGCGCCGTGGGCGTGGGCGAACTGCTCGCCCGGCTGGAGAGGCTGCGCCGCCAGCTGGCCTCGGAAGGGCTTTTTTCTTCCGAACGAAAGCGGGCAATTCCTTTCCTCCCCGGTGTCATCGGCCTGATCTGCGGACGCGATTCCGCGGCTCAGCGGGACGTCGAGCAGAACGCCGGACGGCGCTGGCCGGCCGTCCGGTTCCGCGTCGAGCAGACGGCGGTGCAGGGGCCGTACGCGGTCGCGGAGGTCATCGACGCGCTGCGGCGCCTCGACGAGGACCGCGACGTGGACGTGATCGTGATCGCCCGGGGTGGCGGCTCGCTTGAGGACCTGCTCCCGTTCTCTGACGAGGCGCTGATCCGGGCGGTAGCGGCGTGCCGGACGCCGGTGGTGAGCGCTATCGGGCATGAGCAGGACACGCCCCTGCTGGACTACGTGGCTGACGTGCGCGCGTCCACGCCCACAGACGCGGCCAAGCGGGTGGTGCCCGACGTCGCCGAACAATTCGCGCTCGTCACTCAGCTGCGCGACCGGGCCCGCCGGTCCGTGACCGGCTGGCTCGACCGGGAGACGGCGTGGCTGGAGGCGATCAGGTCCAGGCCCGCGCTGGCCGACCCGGTACGAGAGATCGAGCGCCAGGCCGAGCGCGTGGACGCGCTGGTGCAACGGGCGAGGATGTCGCTGGATGGGAGCCTGGCCCGGGCCAGCGACGACGTGTCGCACACCCGGGCCCGCCTGCTGGCCCTGTCACCCGCGTCCACGCTGCGGCGCGGCTATGCGATCGTGCAGCACCAGAATGACGGCGTGGTCCGCAATGCGGCCGAGGTGAAGCCGGGCGAGACGCTGACCGTCCGGTTCGCGGCGGATCAACTTACCGTGCGAGCGAGCGATGACACTGCCGACGGATAGGGTTGGGGGCGTGGCAGACGGCGCGGACGCGGTCCCCAAGGGGACGGACGGGGGCCTTAAGGAGTCGCTCTCCTACGAGCAGGCCAGGGACAAGCTGGCCGCAGTCGTCAAGCGCCTCGAGGCGGGCGGCCTGACCCTAGAGCAGTCGCTTGAGCTGTGGGAGCGTGGGGAAAGGCTGGCCGGAGTGTGCGGCGAGTGGCTGGACGGCGCGCGAGCCAGGCTCGCCGCCGCCATGGCCAAGCGCGACGACTCTGATCAGGCCGAGGCCGAGGACACGGCGCCCTTCTGAAACTGGCCCGTTCTGACCCGCTCCCCCGCGAGGCCGGTCAGTTTGCTCACCTTGTTGCTGGGCAGCGTGGCTGGGCAGCGCATGAGCAGGCAACAGCGAGGTGGGCGCGATGAATCCAGTCGAGCGGGCGATCCGACGGGTCGACGCCACGCAGCAGCGGTACACACCCACGGCCTTCGTCTTCGGGGTGGTGAAGAAGTACGGGGACGACAACGGCGGCGTCCTCGTCTCCAACCTGGCCTATTCCGCTTTCGTCTCCGTGTTCCCGCTGCTGCTCATCCTGACGACGATCCTCGGCCTGGTCGCCTCGGTCGACCCGTCAGTCAGAGCTGACGTGCTGAACGCGGTGGCCGGCCAGGTCCCGCTGATCGGCAAGACGCTGACCGGCAATGTGCACCAGCTCAAGCGCGCCAGCGTCATCGGGCTGATCATCGGCCTGATTGGCCTGATCTGGGGCGCGACCGGGCTAGCGCAGGCCGGCCTGTTCACCATGGAGCAAGTGTGGAACCTGCCGGGGCCCGCCCGGCCCGGTTACGTGCAGCGGCTGGGACGCGCGGTACTCTTCCTCGGGCTGCTCGGCGCCGGCGTGATCGTCACGACGGGCCTGGCCAGCCTGAACACCTATGGCCTGAAGGGCTTGGCGTGGGTAATCCTGGTCGAGGTGCTAGCCGCGGCCTTCAACGTGGGCATGTACATCGGCGCTTTCCGTGTGCTCACCCCGAAGGGGGTGCCGACCCATGGTCTGATACCTGGCGCGATCGTCGGCGGCATCCTGTGGACCGTGCTGCAGGTCCTCGGTACCTTCCTCGTGCACCACTTCCTGCACAGCGATTCCCTTTACGGCGTGTTCGGCACCGTGCTCGGCCTGCTGGCCTGGATTTACCTCGCGGTGGAAGTCACCGTGTATTCCGCCGAGATCAACGTGGTGCTGTCGCGGCGGCTCTGGCCGCGGTCCATCGTCCAGCCGCCGCTGACCGAGGCCGACCGAGCCAGCATGGCGCTGCAGGCCCTGCAGAATCAACGGCGCCCCGAGCAGCACGTCGAAGTGACCTTCCACGACCGCGAGCCCGGGGCTGAGGCGCCGGCCAGAGCCCCGCAAACGCCCAATGAGGTAGCGCCGCCCGCCGACGCCACGGTGCCCGGGCAGCGCCCAGCGCCCGACTCAGGCCCCAGCCGCGACCGGGTGCAGTGAGGCGGCGAGCTCATGTAGTTCAGCCCAGGTGGCGTTGCCGGTGACCACGACGGTGGACCCCGCCGGGCTGGTGACGTACATCGACCGCTGCCCCCGGGAGGGGGTCTCGTTGAGGCTCCAGGTCCGCCCGTCCACGCGGGCCGGCGCGACCGGCGTCCCGTCGTTGGTCATCCGCCTGACGAACGCTCCGGCGCTCGCGTTGGTCTCCTCGAGCGAGGCCAGCGAGCCGTCCGGGGTCATGTAGCCGAGCTGCCAGGTGACCGTGCCGGCGCCGTTGGCGCCGCCTACGGCCAAGCCGGAGCTGACCGGCTGCCAGGACGCGGGCAAGCCGACGGGGGCCACCGCCGGGTAAGGCGCCAGCCGGGCCAGCTTGGCTAGGTCACCGCGGTAGCTGATGGTGACGGGCTCGGCGGCGTGCGGCGCCGGGATCGCCACGACGACGATGCCGGCGGCCACCAGGCAGCCCAGCGCCGAAACGCCGCCACGTAGCACCCTGTTCACAACAGCCCAGGCTAGCCGCGCCCCGGGATGGAAATGGAGGGCTCCGCGGTGGCTGCATAAGATCAACAGACGGCCAGTGGAAGGAAACCAACCATGACCGCAGATCAGCAGGCCCACGCGCCTGACAGCCACGCGCCCGACCGCAACCTGGCCCTCGAGCTGGCCCGGGTGACCGAGGCCGCCGCGATGGCCGCTGCCAGGTGGGTGGGCCGGGGCGACAAGAACGGGGCCGACGGGGCCGCCGTGAACGCGATGCGGATGCTGATCAACTCGGTGTCGATGCGCGGCGTAGTGGTCATCGGCGAGGGTGAGAAGGATCACGCGCCGATGCTGTTCAACGGCGAGGAGGTCGGCGACGGCACCGGCGCGGCCTGCGACGTCGCGGTCGATCCGATCGACGGCACGCGGCTGTGCGCCAACGGCATGCCGAACGCGGTCTCGGTGCTTGCGGTGGCGAATCGCGGCTCGATGTACGACCCATCTGCCGTGTTCTACATGTCCAAGCTGGCCACCGGTCCCGAGGCGGCCGGCATGGTGGACATCGACGCACCGCCAGCCGTCAACGTCGCCGCGGTCGCCAAGGGTAAGGGCTGCTTGCCACAGGACGTCACCGTGGTCATCCTGGATCGTCCCCGCCACGCCGAGCTGATCTCCGAAGTCCGCGCCTCGGGAGCCCGGATCCACCTGATGACCGACGGAGACGTGGCCGGCGCCATCATGGCCGCCCGCGAGGGCACCGGGATCGACCTGATGCTCGGCGTCGGGGGGACGCCGGAGGGCATCATCGCCGCGTGCGCACTGAAGTGCCTCGGCGGGGTCATCCTGGGCAAGCTCGCGCCCAGGGACGACGCCGAACGCCGCCGGGCGCTCGACGCGGGCCACGACCTGGACCGTGTGCTCACCACCGATGATCTGGTCACCTCCGATGACGTGTTCTTCGCGGCCTCCGGGATCACCGACGGTGAACTGGTCGACGGCGTGCGGTACCTTCGCGGCCACGCGACAACTCACTCGCTGGTCATGCGCTCTCGCTCGGGCACGATCCGCAGCATCAAGAGCGAGCACCAGCTGTGGAAGCTCCGGGCTTATTCGGCCGTCAACTTCGACTGATGAGGAGTAAGTTCCGGCTGAAGAGGCGGAAACGGCGGTTCTTCGGCGGGGTGCGGACGTCCAGTTCGCCCCCGAGGACCAGCGCCTTGACCTCGATCACCGGCGTGCCAGGCCCGGCCGGCCGCGGCGTGCTCCCGCGCTTGCGGCCGAGGACCATGTGCCCGCTCACGATCACCGACACCCCGTCGGGCACGATCAGCCGCAGCCGGCCGCCGAACACCGTCGCATAGAGCTGCACCCGGCTGGTCTGAAGTATCGCCTGCGTGAAGTCGACTTCAACCTCACCGAACATGGCGGTCACAGTCAGGTTCTCCGGCACCACCCAGCGGCCGTCCCGGCGGGCCGGGCCGAAAATCCCGGCGATCGCCCGGCCGCCGTCCAGCCGCACAGGCTGCGCGGACGGCACGGCCAGATCCGCCGTCAGCTCCGCGAGCTCACCGAGCGTCCGGGCCGAGAAGGCCCGCTGAATTCGTTCGGAATGTTCCTCCGCGGTGATCCGACCGTCGCTCATCGCCTCGCCGAGCAGGGCCAGCACGCGGTCCCGATCAGCATCGGAAGCGCGCAAGTCGCGGGGCGACGGCCGTGGGCTCATGGGCTGAAACTATCTTGTCCTGGCCGGTCGGGCATGTTCGGCGCCGGCTGTACGAGATGGGGTTGCTCGTGCTACCCATGGTGCATGACAGACGGAGCAACCGAAACCGTGATGGAGCGGACAAGCGAGGAAGGGATTCGCCTGGTCCGCTTCTTGTACGCCGACCACGGCGGGATCATCCGCGGAAAAGCCGCGGGCACCGCGCGGCTGCAGGAACGGATGGCCAGCGGCATTGGCCACACGGTAGCGATGATGGCGATGTCCATGCTGGATCAGCTGCAGCCGGTGGCCGGGATGGGCCCGGTCGGCGAGGTCCGGATCGTGCCTGACCCGGATACGTTTGTCACGCTCCCCTACGCGCCAGGGGCCGCCGCGATGCTCGCGGACCTGGTCAAGCCGGACGGGTCGCCGTGGGAGGCGTGCCCCCGGACGTTCCTCAAGCAGGCCATCGCCGAGCTGGCCGGCCAGGGCTACGCGATGCAGGCCGCGTTCGAGCCTGAGTTCACCATCGGCCACCGCGAAACCTCGCCCGCCGCGCCCTCCATACCGGACCGGCTCATCCCGCTTGATGACAGCCTGTGCTACTCCGCCACCGGCTTCCACCAGGGGCACGACTTCACCATGGAACTCGTCGCCGCGATGGAGGCGCAGGGCCTCGAAGTCGAGCACTACTACCCCGAACTCGGCCACGGCCAGCACGAGCTTTCCATCCGGCACGCGGACGCGCTGCGCGCCGCCGACAACCACGTGCTGTACCGGGAGACGGTCCGTGGCGTGGCGTTCCGGCACGGCCTGTGGGCCACCCTGGCGCCCAAACCGATCCCCGACCAGGCCGGCAACGGCACTCACCTGCACGGCTCGCTCACCGACCTCCTGCCGGACGGCGCCCCGGGCGGGCGCAACGCCTTCGCCGACCCCGCCGACCGCAACGGCCTATCTCAGGTCGGCTACCACTTCATCGGCGGCCTGCTGGCCCACCTGCCCGCCCTGGTCGCGTTGAGCTGCGCCAGCGTGAACAGTTACCGCAGGCTTGCGCCGCAGATGTGGGCCAGCGCGTACACCTGCTACGGGATGGACAACCGCGAGGCGGCGATCAGGATCTGCTCCCCGCTGCGCGGGGACCCGGACAGTTCGGTCAACCTGGAGCTGAAGCCGTCCGACTCCACCGCCAATCCGTACCTGGCTCTCGGCGCGTTCATCTACGCGGGCCTGGATGGGATCCGCGGCAAGCTCGACCCGGGAGAGGCCGTGAACGTCGACCCGGCCACCCTCAGCGACAGCGAGCGGGCCGCGAGCAACACCCACCGGCTGCCCGCCTCGCTCAACGCGGCCCTGGACGCGCTGGTCGCCGACGAGATGCTGATGGACGTGCTCGGACCGCTGCGCAGTACCGCCTACCTGGCGGTAAAGCGCTCAGAAGCCGCTCACTTCGCCCACTCCACCGATCCCTACTACGAGTGCTTCCACCACTTCACCAAGATCTAGACGGCGGCCCCGCTGAACTGCGGTCGCAGATCACGGGAGGCGAGCCACGACGGGCTACAGCCCCTGACGAGCCATAACGCCAGACTGGCCGTAGCCCTTGACTGACCATGATGAGTTGGTCACTGATTGCAATTCCTAGTATTTTGATCTGACTAGTTGACTTTTCCGGAACGTCGTTGTCACACTCGGGGCATGACCTCACTCGAGGGCGTGCGGCGCCGCTACGTTGATCTGCTTCGCGTAGCCAGCTGCCTGTGTTCCGGGCCGGCCTGACGGCCCTGCCTCTGCCGCCGTTCCCCTCGTTCTGGTCTTAGCGAACACGCTCCGCGGCCGGAACCTCCTCGCGCGCGCCGGATAGCTGCCGGTCAGCGAAGCACGCCGCCCGCGCGACCTCCTGGCTCAGCCAACCGTGAAAGGGCACTGCTGTGAGTAATGCCACTGGAACATCCACTCGCCTCGACATCACGCCGCTGGCCGGCGAGATCGGGGCCGTCATCTCCGGCGTCGATGCCGCCGCGCCGCCGGACGAGGAGACCACCGCCCAGGTGCGCCAGGCGCTGCTGGAGCACAAGGTGATCTTCCTGCCTGACCAGCGCCTCGACTACCCCACGCAGGTAGCGTTCGCGCGGCGGTTCGGCCCCCTCACGCTCGGGCATCCCACCCTGGCGTCCCCGCCTGGGCAGCCCTTGCTTGAGGAGATCGACTCCAGCAAGGGGGTCAGGGCCAACAACTGGCACACCGATGTCACTTTCCTGGACCGGCCGCCGGCCTTCACCTTGCTGCGGGCGGTCGTGATCCCGCCGGTGGGCGGCGACACCATCTGGGCCAACACGGTGACCGCCTACGAGAGCCTGCCGGATGAACTGCGTGACCTGGCGGACAGGCTGCGTATCGTGCACACCAACGCGTACGACTACGCCGCGGTCACCGGCCGCGAGGAGCGCGCCGACCCGGTGCTGGCCGAAAGGCGGCGGGAGTTCGTCTCGACGGTCTACCAGACCGAGCACCCCGCCGTCCGGGTTCACCCGGAGACCGGGGAACGATCGCTGCTCCTCGGCGGTTTCGCGCTGACCATCGACGGGTACGGGCCGCAGGCCTCGCGGGACCTGATCAGGATCCTGCAGGACCACATCACCCGTCCCGAGCACACCGTCCGTTGGCAGTGGCGGGTCGGGGATCTCGCGATCTGGGACAACCGGGCCACCCAGCACTACGCCATCTTCGACTACGGCACCGCGCACCGCCGCGGCGAGCGGGTCACCGTGGCCGGCCCCGTACCGGTCGGCGTGGACGGCCGCCCGAGCGTGCCGCTCACCGGCGAAGCATCCGCCTACTACGCCGGCGCGGCCTAAGCCCCGCCCGTCATCACCCATTCCCGCTAAGAAGGAGTTCCCGAACCATGAGCACGTCCGCCGACCCCGCGTCCGCTGAGGCCACCACCAGGCGCGCAGGCACACCTATCTACAAGCGAAGACGGCGCCGGATCTACGGCGCCACCGGCGTCGTCGTGGTCCTGGTGATCGCGCTGATCGTCTGGGCGGTCACCCAGGACGGCAGTTCCGGGCCGGCCGCGCTGCCCAGCTTCACGGTCTCGGTCAGCCAGGGCAGCATCGCCACCGCTGACGGCATCATCTTCAGCCAGCCGTCGCTGGAGAAGACCATCCCTGCGCACCTGCATATGGTGCCGTTCGATGCGGGCGTCACCGCCATCGCCGAGATGCGCGGCGGCTCGGTGCAGTCCATCAGCGGCGTCGGCAACCCGCCGGTCACCGCCGCCATCGGCAACGGCACCGCGGTCACCATCGTGTACGCGCAGGGCTTCGACGCCGACGGGCTCGTCGTCCCGAAGTCGATCGCCTCGGTGAGGCAGCTGGCCGGCAAGACCGTCGGCGTCCTGGTCGGCTCGTCGGAAGACTACGAACTGGAGGGCTACCTGGCGCTGGAGCACCTGACCGGCAAGGTCAAGGTGGTCAGCTTCCCGAGCGAGACGGCGGCAGGCGCCGCGGCCCTGTCCGGCGCGGTCTTCGCCGCTTACGTGCAGGGCGTTCCAGCGGCCGACCTGATCCAGCAGAAGGGCTACCATCAGCTGATCGACGCCGAGCAGATCGCCAAGCTCGGCGTCCCCGGCATCGACGCGATAGCGGTCGCGTCCAGCGTGGTCAACAACGACCCCACCCTCGTGCAGGACTACGTATGTGCCGAGGTGCAGGCCACCAACGACATGACCGGGCCCCAGGCCGACAAGTACCTGACCGAAGCCGCCGGCGTGCAGGGCGTCCCGGCCAACCTCGTGGTGACGGCCACGAAGGCCTACTACCCGGAGATCATCCCGGTCGACCAGCAGCTCCACTGGCTCGGCTCGACCCTGCACGACCCGACCAGCCGCCTGGTGCAGGCTTACGAGCTGACCGCCAAGTTCCTGATCGGGCAGAGCAGGCTCACCACCATCCCCAGTGCCGCGCAGATCGCGTCGCACGTCAACATCTCCTTCCTGCAGAAGGCCCTCGCCGGTGGGTGCCCGAGCTGACGTAGGCGGGGCCGGTGACCTGCAGGTCACCGGCCCCGCCGGCACCACAGAGCCGGCGCACGGCCCCGCCTGGCCGGGCGGGGCCGAGGTGCAGATCGACGGGATCGGGAAGACGTTCCGCCGGGGTGGTCGTCGCACGGTGGCCCTGGCCGACGTCAACCTGGAGGTCCGTGCCGGGGAGCTGGTCTGCCTGCTCGGCCCGTCCGGCTGCGGCAAGTCCACCCTGCTACGGATCATGGCTGGTGCCCTCGCCCAGGATGAGGGCACCGTCACGGTCGGCGGACAGCCTGTCAAAGGGCCCTCCCCAGACCGGGGGATGCTGTTCCAGAGCCCGATGCTGTTCCCGTGGCTGACGACGAAGAAGAACATCCTGTTCGGCCCCAAGGCGCAGCGGTCCCGCGGCCTGGATGAGCGGGACGACCCGGAGCTGGACGCGGAGGCGGATGCCATCCTCGACACGGTCGGCCTGGGCAAGTTCGGTGACGCGTTCCCGCACGAGCTATCCGGCGGGATGCGGCATCGTGCGGCATTCGCCCGCGCCCTCATCACCCGGCCATCCCTGCTGCTGATGGACGAGCCGTTCGGCGCCCTCGACGCCATCACCCGGCTGCGCATGCACGACTTCCTGCTGAACATCTGGGAGCAGTACCGGACCACCATCATCTTCGTGACGCATGACATCGAGGAGGCCGTCCTGCTCGGCGACCGGGTGGCCGTGATGGGCGGCCGACCGCCCGGCATCGGCGAGGTCATCGACATCCCACTCGGCCGACCCCGGCATGCCATCGACGTTGACACCGAGTCGTTCCTTGCGGCCAAGCGCCGTATCCGCGCGTCCCTGACGGTATGAGCCGCAAGCTGCCCCGCCCCGGCCGGCCGTACCGCCGGCCCTCTGATCCTTCTGCAGGAGTGTGAATCATGTCAGCCTGGCGCTCTCTCCCGCCGCTCGGCAGTGACACCCTCATCGACGACCCCCCGGCCCGGCCTGACCCAGCCGACCGGGGCGCCCTCGATGAGCAAGATGACCGCGCCGACCTTGCTGCCTACCGGCGAGCCAGGCGGCGGGCGCGGACCCGCCGCGTGGCCACCGGGGCGGCCGGGCTCATCGGCCTCGCCGTGGTGTGGCAGATCGCCGCCGCGCTCATCGGGGACGCGGTGTTCCTGCCGTCGGTCACCCAGACCGTGCACGCTTTCCTGCACTACTGGGACCGGCCGTACCCGTCGCAGGGCAAGCCGCTGTGGTATGACGCAGTCACCAGCCTGCGCCGTATCGTGATCGGCTTCGCCATTGGTACCGCCGCCGGGGTAACCCTCGGCGCGGCCATGTCCGCCAGCCGCGTGGTGCGCCATCTGATCGATCCGGTCATCGAGGTACTCCGCCCCCTGCCCCCGCTCGCCTTCATCCCGCTGTTCATCATCTGGTTCGGGATCGGGGAGCTGCCCAAGGAGGTCCTGATCGTCATCGGGGTCACCCCGATCATGGCTATCACCACCGTCGCCGCGCTCGACGAGGTGCCGGAGGACCTGCTGCTGTGCGCGCGTACGCTGGGCGCGTCCCCCCTGTACACCCTGCTGCACGTGCAGATCCGGTCCGCACTGCCCGGCATCCTGACCGGGATGCGCATTGCCATGGCCGGGGCCTGGACCAGCATCGTCGCTGCCGAGCTGATCGCGGCCACCAGCGGCCTGGGGTACCTGATCGGGCAGGCAGGTGACTACCTCAACATCGCCCTCGTCTTCTCCGGGCTCATCTGCATCGCGCTGATTGCCCTGACCCTCGACGCCTGCATCCGCGGCCTGCTCCTGCTCACCGACCCGAGCCGCCGCACCTGACCGCGGGGCCGACCGCGCCGCTACGAGGCAGGAAAGCCGCTGAACTGCCACAGGGCAGAAATGGTCATTGGCCGTGTTTGCTGAGCGCTTACGGTGCTGACGCCTGCCTACGGCTGTGCGTGCTGCCAGACCCGCACATAATCGATCTTCATCGTGACGGGTGCCTGGAAAGGATGCCCGGCCGCATAGTCAAGGACTACGAACATCGGCGCCGAAGTAACCTCGGAGGTTACGCTCCCGATATCAATGCCGTCATAATAGTAGGTTATAATTCCAGGCTCCCAGTTCGCGGCAAAGGTATGCCAGCCGTCCGTATAGGTCCCGCCGGGGCAGCCAGTTCCGTTGCCGGCGCCTATCCCTTGGGGATTGGCCGCGCCATGAAAGTGCGCACACACCCGGCCATTGAGGCCTTCGGCGATGTCGATTTCACCGTCCTCGGGCCAGTTCTGACCATCGAGCCACACGCCCGGCCAGTCGGCAGCCTCGCCCGGATTTCCGGGTACCGAGGGCAACCGTACCCGCGCCTCGATAAAACCATATGTAAAGCTGAACTTTTCCTTGGTGCTTACCAGGCCAGTGGTGTACTGCGGATCACTTATGCCGCAATCCTCGCTCTTCTGAATAAGAGTCAGGTCAAGCACCCCATCGCTTTCTGCCACTTGAGCGGGATCGTAACAGTCCTCTTCCTGACTGTTGACAGGAGGGGTAATGCCCGAACCGAACCAGCCGGTCGACCAGTTGGCCGTATCCAGGCCGGTACCGTTGAACTCATCGTCAAACTTGAGCGTCCAGTCGCCGGGCACGCCGGTCGGCATCGGCGTCGGCCGGGCTGAACTGGCCGGCGTCGGCCGGGCTGAACTGGCCGGCGTCGGCCCGGCTGAACTGGCCGGCGTTTACCCGGATGAACTGGCCGGCGCCAGGCGGAGTGCTGTGATGACTGTTGCTGCGGCGATCACCAGGATGGTGGCGGCGAGCAACCACGACCCTCGGCCGCCCGTCAACAGCCTGAGCCTTTCATGCTGGCCCTTTTGGGGCCGTTGGCCAGCTGACGCGGGTGCCGGTCCGCTCTGCGGCATTCGCCGTGCCATCGCGGCCTGGCGCCGTCCCCTCTCCAGCCGCTGCGTGATCAGGGTCTCGTCGGCACTTGCCAGGTGGCACAGCTCCGCGGCGGCCTTCGCCTCCGGTTCCTCGAGGTCGCCCTGATGGAATCCGGTCAGGATTTCCGTCACCTCGGCGAGCAGACCGGTCAGTCCGGCCGCTATCCCCTCGAGCTCGGCCACGGCGTCGGCGGTCTCGGCCTCGGTGAGCTCGTGCCAGCGGGCGTTCCGCTGCGCCGGGCCCGTCAACCTGGCCACGATCATCCGGTCGGCGTCGGGGCGCGGACGATCTTGTTTCACCTTAATAGTATCGAACACGTGTACGATACAAGCAAGCTATCTATCCGGCCCGTGTTTTGTGGTCTTAGGGCGGCGGTTCGGCGGAGCAGCCGCCGGGACCGCCGGTTGCCCGCGGATCGGAATACCCTGTCGCCGGAGTTTGCCCTGGCCGCCGACTTGCTACCGCGAGGTTGCCCGGTTCAGCGTCAAAAGCGCGGGCGGTGCCATTTAGCGTTTTTGCTTACGCTGAAGCGCTGGGCGGCTCTGCCGCAGGCCATCCGAGGGCAGGCGGGCCGGGTCACGAGGACGCCGGTCAAGTAACCAGGCTAACTCCAGTCCGCTTGGTATCACAGACCCCGTGAGCCCCGCGTAAGCGGCGGGCAACTGGAAGATTCCCCCGTTTACCGCGGTGGATCGGGGCTACGCGGTCGATCCGGTACTCCCCGGGCCCCCCGATCCGCCGCGCAACCCCGATCCACCGCACAAGGAACCAGACATATCATAGCAAAAGTGGCAAAACGGCTCACTGGCCGGAGCAGGTGGCGGAGCGGGTGGCTACTTGACCGGTAATCTAGCCGGAGGCGCCCGGACGTGACGCGAGGGGGCCGGTGCCGGGTGCCGCAGTCATCCGGTGCCGGGTACCGCAGTCATCCGGTGCCGGGCGGCGCGGTCATTGAGCGGGCGATTTCGTTGAGGGCGCGGATGCGGGGATTCTCCCGGCTGGTGCGCCAGACCAGACCCAGTGGCATAGGGGGCAGGTCGTTGATGGGGATGAGGACGATGTCGTCGCGGTTGAAGATCGGGACCGCGGAGCTGGTCGGGTGGACGATGCGGCCGCGGGCCACCAGCGAGAGGATCTCGTTGATGGTCTGGACCGCCTGAGTGCGGCGGATCGGCCGTCCTGACGGCGTGCGCGGGGGGACGATCAGGTCGTAGACCGCTGGCGGGATGGACGGGGGGAGGAAGGCGACCTCCTCGTCGGCCAGATCTTCGACCGACACCGTGTTGCGGGCGGCGAGGCGGTGAGAGGCTGCGACGGCGAGTGCCCGCGGGTAGTAGGCGAACGCGGCGCCTGCGGTCAGATCTGGCTGGTCGACGGCAAGCCAGTTGCACAGGAGGTCGACGTCGTCCCGGTGCAGCGCCCGGTAGGCGTCGAAGGTGTCGACCTCCTGGGGCCGGACTTCGCAGGCGGGATAGCTGGCTTGAAACGCGGCGATGAGCCGGCTGAGCGCTGGGCCCTCAGTGGTGAGGACGAAGCCGATGCGCAGTAGCCCGCGGACGGCATGAGACAGCTCGCTGGTCTCGATCAGGGCCTGGTCCAAGGCAGCAAGCGCGGGCACGAGCCTGCGCTTGAGACCCTCGCCCGCTGGCGTCAGGCGGACCCGGCGGCTGGTCCGGTCGAAGACCTTGACCCCGAGCCGGGACTCAAGGACACGCACGGCCTCGCTTACCCCCGGCTGGGAGATGCCCAAGCGCTCAGCCGTCCGGCCAAAGTGCAGCTCCTCGCCGAGCACGAGGAAGATCCGCAGCTCGCGTAGTTCGACGTCTCGCCACATCAATCAGCGATCCTAATCGATCCGATCAGCGATTCGCCCTTGATCAGCTCCCCCCGCTGCCACAGGTTGGGACCATACGAAGGCGGGTCGCGAAGGGAGGACGGCGTTGATTCTTATTATCGGTGGCCGCAGCAAGGTCGGCGCCGCGTTGATCGGGGAGTTGCTGGGCCGGGGCCAGCAAGTCCGGGCCCTGGTGCGTGCCGGTGAGCCCGCCGGCACTCTGCCAGCGGCGGCCGAGGCCGTCACTGGGGACCTCGCCGACGAGGGCTCGCTGGTGACGGCGATGGAGGGGGTCGAGAAGGTGTTCTTGCTCTCCAGCCCGCATCCCGATGCGATCAGCTGGCATCGCAACGCCATCGACGCCGCCCGCCGGACGCAGGTGCAGCTGCTGGTGCGCAGCTCGATCTTCGGAGCCGACCGTGAGTCCGCGGCGGAGTTCATCAGCGCCCACACCACCTGCGACCGCTACCTCGAGGACTCCGGGCTCCCGCATGTGATCGTGCGGCCCAACCTGTTCCTGCAGAACATCCCCGGATCGACGATCCCTTCCATCGACGCATCCGGGACCTTCTACGTCAACGCGGGGGATGCTCGGATCAGCATGGTGGATACCCGTGACGTCGCCGCAGTGGCCGCGGTCGCCTTGACCGAGCCCGGGCACACCGGCGCGGCCTACGGCATCACCGGGCCCGAGGCGCTGTCCTATACAGATGTCGCCGGCAAGCTCACCAGCGCGATGGGACGCCGCATCACCTACATCGGGGCACCCGACGATGCGGTCCGGGAAGCGCTCCTGGGCGCCGGACTGAACGAGTGGTTCGCCAACGCGCTCGTCGGCTTGTATCAGGATTACCGCCGGTCGGGGACCGACGGCTATGCCGCCCAGGTCACCGACACCGTCCAGCAACTCACCGGCCGCCCGGCGCGGTCGCTGGACGACCTGCTCGGCGAGATCGCGCCCACCTTGTCGGCTACTCACCGCGACCGAGCCTGAACATGACGGTTAGGACGCGGGATCAGCTCGCTTTCCGGTAGCGGTCGAGGATGGCGGCGCGCAGCGCTGTGTTCGACGCGCCGAGGGCCGACAGGATCACCGGCACCGTTCCCTCGTTCATGGTCAGCAGGGCGAGGGCGAGGTGCTGGACACCGATGTGGTTGTCTTTCAGCGCCACGGCCTCGCGCAGGGAGCGCTCCAGGCTCTTCTTGGCCCGTGGCGTGAACGGAATATGGCCGCCCGGTCCCGCTCCCTGGAAGGGCCGGGCGTGGCCGCGGCGGGCGG
>JBAUAY010000090.1:0-8406 GCA_049676235.1 Streptosporangiaceae bacterium | reverse complement strand
GGACGAGCGCGACCTTCATGGGCAACATCATCTACTCGAACATCGGGATCGCGAATAACGTGCCGTTCGCCGCCGCCATGGCGTGTGTCCCGATCGTCATCATGGCCGCCTACCTGCTCGGCGCCCGCGCGCTCGGCGCGTTCGAGGCGGTCTAGGGCATGGAATCGAAGGGCCTGCGCGCCGCGCTGCGGATCTGGGTCGCCGTGGTGCTGGCGTTCTTGTTCGTGCCGATCGTGCTCATCGTGCTGTACTCGTTCAACTCCTCGAACATCGAGAGCTGGCCCATCGCGGGTTTCTCGCTGCACTGGTTCGCCGTGGCCTGGCACGATCCCCAGGTGCGCAGCGCGTTCCTGCTGTCGGTCCGGGTCGGACTGGTGGCCACCGTGCTGGCCCTGCTGCTCGGCTCGGCCGTGGCCTACGCGCTGTTCAAGTTCACGTTCTACGGCCGCGAGGCCATCTCGTTCCTGCTCGTGCTGCCGCTCGCCCTGCCCGGCATCATCACCGGGATCGCGCTGAACTCCTTCTTCTCCTTCACCGGGATCCAGCTCGGCACGCTGACCATCATCATCGGGCACACCACGTTCTGCATCGTGGTGGTGTTCAACAACCTGATCGCCCGGCTGCGCCGGACGCCGGGATCACTGGCCGAGGCGTCCATGGACCTCGGCGCGCGCGGCTGGCAGACCCTGCGTTTCGTCACGCTGCCGCTGACGGCGACCGCGCTGGTCTCCGGCGCGCTGCTCGCGTTCGCCCTGTCCTTCGACGAGGTCATCGTCACGGTGTTCACCGCGGGCGCGCAGAACACCCTGCCGCTGTGGATCTTCGGCGCGATACGCCTGGGGCAGCAGCTTCCCGAGGTCAACGCGGTGGTGTCCGTCGTCATCCTGCTGACGATCATCCCGGTGGTCCTCGCGGCGCGAGTCGCGGGCGCCGGCGCGATCACCCGGTCGGCCCGGCCCTAGCTCGGCGACGTCAGCTCCCTCCGGCCAGGTGGCGCATGTTCCGCAGGGCCACGGCCATGAGGGTGTTCGTCGGGTTATGCGCTCCCGAAGTCACGAAGGAGGAGCCGTCGGCCACGTAGACGTTGTCCAGGCCGTGCACCCGGCCGTAGCTGTCGGTCACGCTGGTGGCCGGGTCGGTACCCATCATCATGCCGCCCATGACGTGGTTGCCGGTGGGCAGGCCGCCGCTGTTCTCGGTGGCGGGCACGGCCAAGGCCACGCCGGCGCCGGCCTTGGTCAGCATGTTCTTCAGCTGCGGTATCCAGAACTGCTGAGCGACCTGCTCGTGCTTACCGTAGCTCCAGGTGACCTGGGCCACGGGCAGCCCGAAGACGTCCCGGACGGCGGGGTCGAGGGTCACCGTGTGGCCGAGGTAGGGCAGGTCGTGGCCGATAATCTGGCAGCCGGCCAGCCGGTCGCGCAGGACCGAGGAGCGCATGAGCGCCTTGAAGTCCGTGCCGAACGGCTTGGACGAGCGGAGGAAGCCGAGCAGGGTCTGGTAGGACTGCGCCTCACTGATCGGGTCCTGGCTGCCGCCGAGCTCCATCAGGCCGCCGCGGAGGTAGGGCAGGCCGTGGGCCTTGGCGAAGGCCCGGGCGCCGGGGAAGTCGGGGTCGGCGGCGTCCTCCGCGCACTGCGTGATCGAGCGGCCGCGGTAGGCGTGCATCCGCTCGTCGAGAAAGATCGCGGTCCCGTCCACGAACGCGTGCAGCATCAGCCGGCGGCCGAGCTTGCCGCTGCGGTCGGGGAACTGCGAGAGCAGCGCCAGGCGGACGGTCTCGATGGCCGACGCCGCCATCACGACCACGTCGGCGGTCTCGGTCCCTGTCACCGGGCCTCGTTCGGTCATCTGGATCGTTTGCACGCCGGTCGCCCGCCCGGCCGCGCCCGAGTTGCTGAGCAGGACCTTGGTGACCATCGTCTCCGGGACCAGCCGCACCCGCCCGGTGCGCAGCGCCCGGCGCAGCGGGATGAGCGCGGCCGGCCGGGCCACCACCGGGCAGCCGAACGTGCTGCAGAACCCGCAGTTGTTGCAGACGTGCTGGTCGTTGTAGGGCCGCGAGTTGATCGCCATCGGGAACGGGAACGGGTGCAGGCCGATGGCCGTGGCGCCCGCGGCCACCGCGACCGACGAGCGCATCTGGGGGCCGGGTGGCATCGGGTACTGCGCCCGGCGGGGCGCGTGCTTCTTGACGATGTCGGGGAAGGCCTGGGTGTCCCCCTGCGCGCCGATGAGCTGCTCCACCTCGTCGTAGAAGGGCGCGATCTCGGCGTAGCTGAACGGCCAGTCGGCCAGGTCGGCGCCGGGCACCGGCCCCAGCGCGGAGAGCTGCTGGAAATCGATGTCCCAGAACCGCGGCACCTTGGCGTCCCAGTGCACGGTCCCGCCGCCGACGACCTGCGGCAATTCGTCGACACTGCCGGTGTACTGGACAGTCGAGGCCTGGTTCGGCCGCCAGGTGCGCGGGAACACCTCCGGGTCGGGCCCGGGGAAGTTGCGCACCACCATGGCCAGGCTGTCGTTGGCGAACACCGTGCCGATCGGCCCCTGGCCGCCGAGGTTGGAGAAGCGGTTGGGGCCCTTCTCGAAGACCACGACCTCCCATCCGGCCCGCGCGAGCTCCATCGCGGCGAAGGACCCGCCGGCGCCGCTGCCGATCACCACCGCCTTGGCCATGCCCTACACCGCGCCGAGGAACTTCAGCACGTCGGCCACGATCCCGGTGTTGGTGACCGGATCCGGGCCGTCGGAACGCTCGACCTCGTCGCTGGTGTAGCCGCGCGGCTGGATGTCGCCGGGGAAACCGATGTCCTTCCAGCCGGCCAGGCCCCGGTTGCCGCCGTATTCGGGGGCGGCGTACAGGCCCTCGATCGTGTGCTCGAACAGCAGCGCGGCGAACGTGCTCACGGCCGGCTTGACCAAGATCTTGTCCTGGTCATCAGGGGTCGCTTTGGTGAAGTCGCCGCCGGCCAGCTTGTCCAGGGCGGCGATGCCCTTGGTGTACTGCTGCTGCCAGCCGGCGAGGCGCTTGCGCCACGCGATCCGGGCGACCGGATCGAGCGTGACGAAGAGGGCCATGAGGTCGGGGCCGGACGTGTGCCGGTTGCTCCACGGGCCGCCGGCGAAGATCATCGGCGGCGGCTTGTTGTCCGAGAGCGCGCCGAGCGCGCCGAGCATCGTGTCGATGTAGCCGGTCACGTCGGCTTCACGGGCGCCCGGATGACCCGCCTCAGCCGGGTCGTCCCCGGGGCCGGGGGCGATCCGCGCGGTCGCGTCCTCGACGACGGCGGCCTGGTGGCTGGTGAAGAAGCGGGGGACCCGGGCCGCGGGGGTGGCGGGTTTCGGCGATGACGTGCAGCCTGCGACGGACGCACTTCCCGCGAGGGCCGCGGCCACGATGACCGCCCGGCGCCGCGGACCTGGCTGGCTGGCTGGCACCGTTGCCCCCTTAACGTCTGGGACAAATCATCACGTGCGAGTCAGGCGGGCGCAAGAGGCGTGATCGAACCGTATTTCGCCCGGACCCTCCTGGACAGCGGCTCGGTACTGGTCCGACACTGGGCTCATGGCGACCACGACCGAGTTCGATGAGCTGCTCGATGTGCTGCGGGACTTTATCCGGCACGAGGTGATGCCCGCCGAGGCCGACATCGATTCCTCGGACGAGATCCCGGCCCAGCTGATCGCGCAGGCTAAGGAGATGGGCCTGTACGGCTACGCCCTCCCCACTGAGTACGGCGGCCTGGGCCTGTCGGTCGAGCAGCAGGTCCGGGTGACCATCGAGCTCGGCTACACCAGCCCGGCGTTCCGGTCGCTGTTCGGCACGAACAACGGGATCGCCGGGCAGGTCCTGGTCCTGGCCGGCACCGAGGAGCAGCGCAAGCAGTGGCTGCCGCGGCTGGCTTCCGGCGAGGTGGTCGCGTCGTTCGCGCTGACCGAGCCGGACGCGGGGTCCGACCCGAGCCGCCTGACGACGTCGGCGACGCCGGAGGGCGGCGGCTGGGTCATCGACGGCCTCAAGCGCTACATCACCAACGCCCCGGCGGCCGACGTCTTCATGGTGTTCGCGCGCACCGACCCGCAGGCGCCGCCCGGCAAGGGCATCGGGGTGTTCGTCGTGCCGGCCAGTGCCCCGGGGGTGGCGGTCGCGGCGCGTGACCACAAGATGGGCCAGGCTGGCGCCTGGACCGCCGATGTCGCCTTCACCGGGGTGCGGGTCCCCGGCGACGCGCTGGTCGGCGAGGCGGCTCAGGCCGGCTACGCCACGGCGATGCGGAGCCTGGCGCACGGGCGGCTGGTCATCGCGGCCATGTGCGTGGGGGTCGCGGCGAGGCTGGTCGACGAGAGCGTCAGCTACGCCAGGGAACGCTCCCAGGGCGGCCACCCGATCGGTGAATACCAGCTGGTCCAGGCCATGCTCGCGGACTCGCAGACCGAATACCTCGCGGCCCGGGCGCTGGTCCTCGACGCCGCAGTCCAGTACGACGCGGGCACCGACCGGCGGCTGGCTCCCTCGGCGGCGAAGTACTTCGCCAGCGAGGCGGTCGGCCGGATCGCCGACCGCGCGGTCCAGATCCACGGCGGCTCCGGGTACATCCGCGGCGTCCCGGTCGAGCGGCTGTACCGCGACGTCCGGCTGTTCCGGATCTACGAGGGCACCAGCCAGATCCAGCAACTCGTCATCGCCCGCGAGATGCTCCGGAGCTGATGCAAGGGCTTCGGGTCCGGCGAATGGGGACTTACGTCCCTGCCGTCCCGGGACGGCGGGCAGGTGAAATGCAGAGATGTTCGTCGGCGATGAGGTGCGGCTGGGTGTCAGCTTCGCCGCCGCACAGGAGAGGCTGACGCGACTCGGCCCCGCGCTGTCCGGGGCATCGGAAGACGCCTACGGCCTTGCCCTGACCCGCGTCGGCGTAGCTGGCGTCTCCAAGCTGGTCCGGGTACAGGTCAGCGAGCTGTCATGGCGCGACCTATCGGCCGGGCTCGCGCTGCGCTGGGAGGCCACCGGCCCGGGCGGCGGATTGTTCCCGGTCCTGGACGCCGACCTCAAGCTCGCTCCCGACGGCGAAGGTGGCACGGTGCTGACCATGGCCGGCTCCTACCGGCCGCCGCTCGGTTCGCTGGGCGAGGCGCTCGACCGGGCGATACTGCGCCGGGTCGCCGCCGCCACCATCCGGAGCTTCGTCGCCGAGGTGGCGGCTCAGATCACCGGCCAGCCCGTCCCTGACGGCGCCGGATTCGCCCCGCCGCCGGAGGTGAACGCGTAGTCCCGGATCTCGTGGACCACGTCGTCTCGTGCCGTGACCGGATGTAATCCGGAATCTTCCTGATTGAGGTCTCTCAGCCAGGGTGACCCGGCATTAGTGTCATAACGCCCAGCCGAGCAGACATGCAGACATAGGTGAACCTCCCGGGATCGACGCTGAGCCCCCGGGTACAAGAGGTCCCGCCAAAGTCCCAGCCTGCCGGAGGCTCCGCGTGGTCTCCTGTCGTGTCACTCTTGACGTTCCGTTCCAACTCGCCCTGTTCGTGTCGGAGTTGTTGGCCGAGCACCGCCGCGAGGTCGGCACCCGGGACGGGACCCGCGCCCTGACCTGCTGGAAGCAGGCGGTCTTCGCGCTGGCCTGGTTCCGGGACCGACCGGACGTCCGCCGCTTGGGCGCTGGCTTCGGGATCTCCCAAGCCACCGCCTGCCGGTACAAGGACGAGGCCATCGAGGTGCTCGCCGCGAAGGCGCCCGCGCGGAGATCGCTGCCACGTCAGCGGGTTCCCGGGCGTGTGGTGACCGGCTTCAGCGGGATGCGGGCAGCGATGCCTGGATGCCGTCGAGGATGCGGCGCAGGGCCGTCTCGAATGCGGTTTCCGGGTCGAGGTCTTGTGCGCGCTCGACGAACTGGCTCACTGCCGGGTAGTCCCTGCTGGCAAGGATGCGCTCTACCAGTGGCGCGTTGCGGGCGCGCCAGTCTTCCTTGGTCAGCCCGGTGCGGCGGCGTGCTTCCTCCTCTGCGTGCTCGTACAACGTGAAGCCGGTGACGAACGCGTTGAGGGTCGCCGCCGCCCCTGCCGCGTCGGTGATCTCGAGCCCGGCGCCGGTCAGGGCGGCGAGCGCGAACTCAAATGGCCGCAGGAAGCCCGCCAGCACCGGCGGCCTGCTGCCCACGAGCAGGGCGGCCCAGGGGTGGGCACGCATCATGCGCCGCTGGGCGTGCGCCAGCAGGGCGAGGTCGTGACGCCACGCGCCGCTGGGCCGCGCGGGCAGCTCGATCCCGGAATACGCCGAGTCGATCATCAGATCCAGCAGCTGCTCGCGGCTGGCGACGTGCCGGTACAGCGACATCGTCCCGGACCCCAGAGCAGCAGCGACGCGGCGCATGCTGACCGCATCGACTCCGTGCCCGTCCGCGATCGCGATGGCCGCGGCCACGATCTCCTCGCGGCTCAGCCGCTGCGCCGCGAACCGCGTGGGCGCCTGCGCAGTGTTCATCCGCTTGCGTGCCTGACCAGCCGGCATCCATCCTCCCATGAAGCTGAGTACACTGTACTCTTGCGTACGTCGTACCCACTTCAGGAGCAACAGCCATGACCAGTAACACGGCATCGCCGGTCTCGGCCATCAACCACATCGCCCTGATGACCGGGGAACTGGACCGTCTCGCCGATTTCTACGCCACCATCTTCGGCGCGCAGATCCTGGCCCGGTCGGAAGGCACCCCGCGCAAGTGCTTCCTCCGGCTCACCCCCGCCACCAGCCTGCACCTGTTCGAGGTAGGCCCGGAACGAGCCCGCAGGGCTGACGACCACGCCTTCGACCCGGGATCGATCAACCACTTCGCGCTCGAGGCCCGCGATCCCGGAGAATTCGTCCGCATCCGGGCCAGCCTGATCCAAGCGGGCCGCACGGATGAGACGGTGTATGACGCGACCGATCTGTACACGGTCTTCGCCACCGACCCCGACGGGCTGTTCATCGAGCTGATCCTGCGCAAGGTAACCGGATGGGATCCGCCGTTCGCAACCAAGCCGTTCAGGGGCCTGGGCCAGCCCGCCGTTCCGAGCGCCTGATACCTGCCCATCCACGCCAGCGATGAAGCTGCCCGGTCACGTCCTCCCATCATCACCATGACAAATAGGTCTTGGCCCGGGGCAAATATCGATGCGCGTTACAGCGGAACCAGCTGTAGCGCATGCGGGGGGGCGTTGTTCTCGAAGTAGCCGAGCGCGGTGTCGGGCTGGTCTTTCTTGATGCCTTCGAGGGGGAAGAGGCGGGCGGCCTGGCAGATGCCGTCGATGTCGCCGTAATCCAGGTCTTCCATCCGTGCGGTGAGCCATTCGTCCGTGCGGTCCAGCAGCATGAACTCCAGGAGGCGGGCGAGGTCGTACAGGTGCTCGCGGGCGTGGAACAGGTCGACGATCTGGGTGGCCTCGGGGAACTTGTCCGTGGCGATGTTCCAGATCCAGGCCGCGCCGTCGCCGAGGATGGTGAGCTGGCGGACGTGACCGGCGCCGCGGCGGATGCCTTCTGCTTTCACCAGGTCGCCGAACACGGCGGCGGGCTCGAAGGTGGCGATGTAGCTGGCCGAGCCCTGGTCCCGGACCGGGTATCCGTCGTCCGCGTTCGGCCCTATGGTGATCCGGCAATTTCGCGCGAGGTTTCCATACGCCCTTTGGCGTGACTTCGTTTCGACCCTACGCCTGCTGGCGGGCTCGTGACCAGCGGAGATGTGGGTGGTCTGCACAGGCTCTGGTGCAGAGGCCCGCCGAAAGGCCAACGATTGCCTCTTGTCGAGTGTTTATCCTGGTAGATCGCTTGCACAGTGAGAGCGTTTCGTCATGATCACCAACCACCACGGGTAGGTTTCCTCGGACGTACTTGCGCGTCGAGTCTGGATATGCTGGTGGTAGCTCCAGGCCACCGATAGCCTACGATCCCGACGGGGATGCTCCAGGTGCCGGCTACTCCGCCGCCGGGATCCAGACCCGCATCGCTCCTCCGGAGCGGTTGGCCCACGCGAAGTATGGAACGGCGAGCAGCTGCGTCGGAGACGCCGCAGTTGCAGCCGGCAGCGCGCGGAGGTCGCGGTACTCGGACTGCCGCCACCCGTCGAGGTCGCGGACGACGCCCGTCAAGGCCACACCGGGCAGGCCGCCCAGCTGCGGGACCGGCCCGTTGTCGACGGGATCGGCTGCGGGATCGGCGGCGACGGCGGCCAGGTCGAGGCCAGGCGCGAGATCGGGCTGCTCGAGGCAGTACACCACGGGCCCGCGCTCGATCGCGAGGCAGCCCCGCACTGCGTCGATGCGCGGGTCGGGCACGGTCAGTCGAGGCGAGACGTCGAGTAGGAGCACGACCTGTGTGCCATCCCGCCAGCGGCGTCTCACCTCGGCGTAACCGCCCGCGGCGAC
>JBAUAY010000089.1:0-10871 GCA_049676235.1 Streptosporangiaceae bacterium | reverse complement strand
CGCTGGCCCGGGACCCGGCCGAGCTCGCGCGGCAGGTCCGCAGGCCCATGCCGCGGGCGCCGGCCAGGCAGGCGCGCCGGGGCACGGCCTTCCACCAGTGGCTGGAGCAGCGGTACGGCCAGCAGATGCTCATCGACGACAGCGACCTGTTCGGGCCGGACCCGTCAACCGACGACGAGACGCCTGCTGAGGGGATCGCCCAGCTCAGGTCCCGGTTCGAGCACGGCGAGTGGGCGGATCGCTGGCCCCAGGCGGTCGAGGTGCCGTTCGAGACGCTGGTCGGCGACCGGCTGATCCGCGGCCGGATCGACGCGGTGTTCGCCGACGCGCCCGGGGGCGGTTACGACGTGGTCGACTGGAAGACCGGCCAGCCGCCCAGGTCCGACGCCGAACGGTACGCGGTTTCCGTCCAGCTCGCCGCCTACCGCCTGGCCTGGGCGGCGCTGGCGGGGGTGCCGGTGGCCGCGGTCCGGGCGGCGTTCTACTACGTCGCCCGCGACCAGACGGACCGTCCCGCCGACCTGCTCGACGAGGCAGGCCTGGCCGCCCTGATCGAGCAGATCCCGGCGGAAACCTAGCTGTGCTCTGAGACCAGCACGGCCTGGGTCCGGGGTTCCAGCGCCTCGAACACGTGCGGCACGTCGCCCGGATAGCGGAGGTAGTCGCCCGGTCCGAGTTCGGTCGGCTCGTCGGCCACCCCGACCAGGGCACGGCCGGCGCCAATGACCACGTGCTCCACCACGCCGGGCATGTGCGGCTCGGACGCGCGCGCGTGCCCGGGTTCGGCCCGGATCCGGTAGACGTCGCGCCGCGCGCCGGGCGGGCAGGCCGCGAGCAGCGTGGCCTGGTAGTCGGCTTCGGCCGCGGCGACCGTGGGCCCCTCGTCGGCCCGGATCAGGAGGATGGGCGGCCGGGGCGGGTCGAGCAGCCGGGAGAACGGCGCGTCCAGCGCGACGCAGATGGCCCACAGCGTCTCCAGGCTGGGATTGCCGGTGCCCGACTCCAGCTGGGACAGGGTGGACTTGGCGATCCCGGCCCGGCGGGCGACCTCGGTCAGGGACAGCCCGGACCGGTGGCGCTCCCGGCGCAGCGAGGCCGCGATGAGCTCGAGCGGTGCCTTCGCCTGCCCGGCAGGCTCTGCGGCATGTTCGCCGGCGGGCTCAGTGTTCGTCATATAAGTTCATCCGTTCGTTTTGACGAACGACGGTTCGGTGTCCAGAATAAGCTCCATGAGTTCGATAGGGAGAACTCTAGGCCGCGACGTCCTGCGCGACATCGCGTTTACCTGCCTGGCCGTCTTCTTCATCGGCCTGTCTTACGGGGCCATCGCGGTCGCCTCCGGGTTCCCGCTGTGGGTGCCCGCCGCGCAGAGCGTGCTCGTGCTGGCCGGCGCCTCGGAATTCCTGTTCATCGGGATCGTGGCGGCGGGCGGTAACCCCATCGCGGCGGCGCTGGCCGGCCTCCTGGTAAACGCCCGCCACCTGCCGTACGGCCTGGCCCTGCCCGACATCACCGGGCCCAAGGTGACCGGCCGGGGCTGGCGGCGGCTGGCCGGCACGCACGTGATGAACGACGAGAGCGTGGTCTTCGCCCTGGCCCAGGACGATCTCCCGCGCAAGCGCGCCGCCTACTGGGCCTGCGGCCTCGGCGTGCTGATCTGCTGGCCAGGCGGCGCCGTCATCGGTGCGCTGATCGGCTCCGCGGTGCACGACACCAGCGCGTTCGGCCTGGACGCGATGTTTCCCGCGGTGATTCTGGCCCTGATCGTCCCGGATCTGCGGGACCGGATGACCCGGCGGGCGGCACTAGCCGGGGCGGCCGTCGCGCTGGCCGCCACGCCGTTCCTGCCCGCCGGCCTGCCCGTGCTGCTCGCCCTGGCGGCCGTGCTCCTGCTGGTACGGCAGCAACCGCCCGGCGCGACCCCGGAGGCCGGCGGGAACGCCGGTGAGCACCCCATGGAGGCCCGGTGAAGGACACCACGCTGGTCGTGGCCGGCATCGCCACCCTGGCCGCCGGAACGTACGTGTTCCGGCTGTCCGGCCAGCTGCTGCGGGCGCGGATCAGCTTCCCGCCCCGGGCCGGGAAGCTGCTCGAGGCCGCCGCGGTGATCCTGCTCGCAGCCCTGGTAGCCACCACCGCGCTGACCGAAGGCCATGGCTTCTCCGGCTTCGCCCGCCCGGCCGGAGTCCTGGTCGGCGGCGTCCTGGCCTGGCGCAAGGCTCCGTTCCTGGTCGTCGTCATCGCCGCCGCGGCCACCGCAGCCCTGCTCCGCCTCCTCGGCGTCCGCTAGGAGCCCGCTGGTCAAGTAACCGGCGTAACCCCAGTCCGCCTGGTATCACAGACCCCGTGAGCTCCGCGTAAACGGCGGCCCAGCCGAGGATTCCCCCGTTTACCGCGGTGGATCGGGGTTATGCGGCTGATCCGGTACTCCAGGGGCCCCCCGATCGGCCGCATAACCCGGATCAACCGCACAAGGAACCGGACATAGCTCGGCAAAAGGGGCAAAGCAGCTCACCGGGCAGAGCAGGTAGCTACTTAACCGGTGCTCCAGCCGGTGGTGCCGCCCCCGGTGTCCTCAGTCCTGCAGGTAGCGCTCCACGGCCTCGACCTTGGCGGTGAGCGCGCCGGTCACGCCCGGCCTGATGTCCGCCTTGAGCACCAGGCTGACCCGCGGCGCCCGGGCCGCGACGGCGTCCACGGCCCGCTTGACCACCGCCATGGTTTCGTCCCAGTCGCCCTCGATGGTGGTGAACATGGCGTCGGTCTGGTTCGGCAGCCCGCTGTCCCGAACGACCCGGACGGCTTCGGCCACTACCTCGCCCACGGCTTCCCCGGTGCCGAGCGGCGTCACGGAAAACGCGACAAGCACAGCCTGCTCCTTTTGCTAGTCGACGGTTTCCTCAAGCCTGACAGAGCCGAACCGCCAGCGTAATCAGAAGGTGGCCTCGACATGCAGTAGCCGGCTGCCAGGAGGCCCGCGACCAACCTGCCCGCTGCCATCGGCAAATCGGGGACCGGGCTACGGTTTGTCATTCGGCTCCGTTTAATATTTAAAAATCGTGAAAATACCTGGTCAGATCCACATGATGGGCCGACTTTGTGGCCAAGCGCGCGAATGAGGCCACACAATGACGGCATGGCCGGTTCTCTTGTCGCTGTCCGAGACGCCATCAGGAATGCTGCCCGGACCGCTACCGCCGACCCGGCGCTCCCGGCAGGCACCGCTGCCGCGGAAGGGGCGGAAGGTACGGGATCCGGGGTAACCGGAACGGCGCCGCTCCTGACGGTGTCCGGGCTGAGCGTCAGCTACGGTCCGATCCGTGCCCTGGACGACATCAGCCTGAGCGTCCGCAGTGGCGAGCTCGTCGCCCTGGCGGGCGAGAACGGCGCGGGCAAGACCAGCCTGGTGCGCTGCATCGCCGGTGCCACAGTGCCGGCGAGCGGCGAGATCTACCTCGGCGGCAGGCGCATTCCGGCGGATCCGGCCGGCGCGGCCAAGCTGGGAGTCGCCGTGGTCTGGCAGGACCTGGCGCTGTGCGACAACCTGGACATCGCGTCCAATATCCTGCTCGGCAAGGAATCGCGGTGGCTCCTGCTGTCAGACACGCGCTTTCACACGGTCGCCGCATCGCTGCTCGCAGAGCTGCGCATCCCGCTGAAGGACACCACCCGCAACGTCCGCTCGCTGTCCGGCGGCCAGCGGCAGCTGGTGGCGGTGGCGCGGGCGATGGGCAGCAAGCCGCGACTGCTGGCCCTCGACGAACCGACGGCATCGCTCGGCGTTAAAGAATCAGCCCAGGTAGAAGAGCTGATCATGGGCCTGCGGGAGCAGAGCACGACGATCTTGCTCGCCTGCCATGACATCGATCAGATGTTCCGGCTCGCCGACCGCATCGTGGTGATGCGCCAGGGCCGCATCGTGGCGGACCTGCGCCCGGGCGACACGCACCCCGATGATGTGGTGGCGCTGCTTTCCGGCCAGCAGGTCGACTCCTCCGCCCGCCGCCAGCTCACGAGGCTGCACGGGCTCACCGACCGGCTGGTCTCGGCGGACCCGTCGTCGAGCCTGTCGCTGATCTTGTCTGCGCTCGGCGCGGCGCTCAGCAGCGAGCGGCTGTGCATTCACCTGGTCAGCGACCGGACGCTGCTCTGCGCCGCGTCGCTCGGCTTCACGGCCGGTCAGCTGGAGCCGTGGGCCAGGCTGCCGTTGGGGCCCGCCGGCGGCCCGGTGGGCCTGGCCGCGGCGGACGAGCGCCCGGTCATTGCCGATAACGTGCGGGCCGGTGCGGCCTGGCGGAGCTTCCGCGACCTGGCCAAGACGGTCAAGGTAGCCAGTTCGTGGTCGGTCCCGGTATTCGGGCCGAGCGGGCTCAGCGGCGTGATCACGGTCTTCCGCACCCAGCACGGCCCGCCGCAGCGAGACGAACTCGATCTCGTCACCGTCTACGCCGGCTACGCCGCCAGCGCCATAGAACGAGACCGGCTGCTGGACCAGGTGACCACCAGGAACCGCGTGCTCGAGACGATCAGGGAGATGCTGGAGACGCTGGCCGGTCCGGTGCTCGTCAGCGAGGGCCTGGTCGTCGCGCTCCAGTCGCTGCGCCGCGGCCTGCAGGCCGAGGAGGTGGCGCTGATCACCCAGCCTGCGGGCCAGCCGACCCGCTGGCGGGCCTACGCTGGGCCGCGCGGCACCGAACCAGCCTCCGCCACGCCCCCGCTGCGGGAGATGGCCGGGGAAGCGCTGTCCAGCTCGCATCCGGACGGCCTGGCCAGGCAGCTGCGCAGCAGCCGCAGGCACCGGGCCCGGGCGGTGGCGTTTAAGGCGGCCGGCGGCCCCACCGTGCTGCTGGCGACCTGGCGGCGCGTGCCGCCCACCAAGGAAGAGACGGCTCTGATGGAGGACGCGGCGAACTCGCTGCGGCTCGCGCTGGAACGCGAAGAGGCGGGTCACGCGCACCAGGAGGCCGCGGCCCTGCGCCGGTCGCAGGAGCTGCAGCGCGGCTTCCTGTCCCGGCTCAGCCACGAGCTGCGGACCCCGCTGACGGCCATCAGGGGCTACGCGTCGAGCTTGCTACAGCCGGACGTGACCTGGGACGGCGACTCCCAACAGCGCTTCCTGGACCGGATCGCGGCCGAGTCCGCGCGCCTCGGCCGGCTGGTCGATGACCTGCTCGACTTCTCCGCGATCGAATCGGGCATCATGCGCCTGCAGCGGGACTGGTGCGACATCCGGCTGGTGCTGGAGGCGGCGATCGCTTGCCTGCCGCGGGACAACGCGACGTCGGTCTCGCTGACCTGCGACGCCGGACTGCCCGTGGTGTGGGCCGACCACGACCGGATGGAGCAGGTCTTCGTGAACCTGCTGAACAACGCCTGCGGCCACAACCCGCCGGGGACCCGGGTGCAGGTGACCGCCGTGGCCGGACTAGGCGAGGTGGCCATCAGCGTGATCGACGACGGCCTGGGCATGCCGCCGGAACTGGCCGCCGCACCGTTCGAGCCAGCCCGTCGCCCACGCACGACCACGGCCACCACTGCGACCACGCAGGCGACCGTCGCCACCACGAGCAACGGAACCAGCCACGGGACCAGCAACGGGACAGGTAACGAGAGCAGGAACGGACGGGCCAGCAGCAGGAAGAGCGCCGGAGCCGGGCTGGGCCTGTCCATCGCGAAGGGCATCGTGCAGGCCCACGGCGGTAGGCTTGAGCTGACCGCGCTGCGCAAGGGTACCTGCTTCAGCGTGTACCTGCCCGTCGAGGCCGAGGTCCTGGAGGCCGTCAAGACCACAGCCGGACCCGGCGGACCAAACCATCCAGGCAGCACAGACAATCCGCTGGATCTCGGGGGAGCACGTGACTGCGATGACTGAGGACGCCCGCAAGACCTGCGCCCTGGTGGTGGAGGACGACCCCAACATCGTGGACCTGATCCGGTCCAACCTGGCCGTGCGTGGTTTCGACACCATCGTGTCGGTGGACGGCATGCGGGCCCTGCAGCTGCTCGAGACCGAAGACCCGGACATCGTGCTGCTCGACCTGATGCTGCCTGAGGCCGACGGCTTTGAGCTCTGCCGTCAGATCCGCGAGCGGTCGCCGGTGGCCATCATCGTGGTGTCGGCCCGCGGCGGCGAGCGGGATAAGGTGACCGCCCTGCACATGGGGGCCGACGACTACATGACCAAGCCGTTCAGCATCGAGGAACTGCTGGCGCGAATCACCGCGACGCTGCGCCGCACCCGCCCGGCCACGCCCACCGAGCAGGCGCCGCCGGTTATCGTCGTCGGCGACATCGTGATCGACCTGGCCCTGCAGCAGGTACGGCGCAACGGGCAGCCGGTGCATCTGACCCCGACCGAGTTCGCCCTGCTGCGCGAGCTCGCCGTCAACCGGGGCAAGCTGCTGACCCATGCCCATCTGCTCCGCCGGGTCTGGGGCCACGGCTACGAGACGGAGACCGAGTACCTCCGCGTCTACGTGCGGCGGCTGCGGGCCAAGCTGGAGGCTGAGGACAGCGCGCCGCTGATCCTCACCCAGCCCCGGGCCGGCTACCGGCTGGCGGCCGAATAACCCCAGGCGCCGAATGACCGCTGCCGCCCGAATAACTACTGGCTGCCCCGAATAACCCCCTGGGCCGTACCGCTGCAGCCAAGCAATGTAACCGAGTCCGAATCGCAACTCGATCGAGCCTAAAGGCTGTTTGTGCAGATCAACCACGCTCCAGAGAGCTTGTCGTTCATGGTATCTTCACGGCACAACGCTGATGTTAAGGCCACGTTAACTTCTGGCGCTCTAGGGTCTTGTTGAGACGCTTAGGCCGCGAAGTCCGCTGAGCCTGCGAGGCAACGTGGCATGCCTGGATGCGGCCCTTCCCTTTATACGCAAGGTGGTATTTATGATTCAAGTGATTAGGAAACGGGCTGCTGTAGCGTCAGTGTCGCTGGCTTTGTGCCTCGCCGCTGCGGCCTGCAGTAGTAGTAGTAGTAGCAGCAGTACTCCCAGTTCGTCATCGAGCGCCACGAGCAGTGCCGCGGCCTCGGTGTCAATCTCGATTACCCAGCTCAACCGGACCTTCTCCGCGATGACGGCGCTGAAGGCGCTGGCCGCCGCGGGCAAGGGCAACGTGGCCGCCATCCTTCCGGACACGGTTTCCTCGGCCCGGTACACCGAATTCGACGCACCGTACCTGCAGCAGGCGCTGGCGCTGGCGGGTCTGTCGCCTTCCCAGTTCTCCGTGCAGAACGCGCAGGGCAGTGACGCCACCGAGCTTTCCGATGCCCAGGCGGCCATCACCAAGGGGGCCAGCGTCCTGATTATGGACCCGCTGGACTCCGGCGTCGGAGCGCAGATCGAGTCCTACGCGAAGGCGCACGGCGTCAAGGTCGTCGACTACGACCGGCTGACCCTCGGCGGCAGCCGTCAGTACTACGTCAGCTTCAACAACGTCGAGGTCGGCACGCTGATCGGCAAGGGCTTCGTGGCCTGCGCCGCAGCCGAGGGCGTCACCAAGCCGAACGTCCTGGTGATGAAGGGCGCACCTACCGACAACAACGCCACCCTGTTCGCCCAGGGGTACCTCGGGGTACTCAATCCGCTGTTCTCCAGCGGGAAGTACGTGAACGTCGGCGAACCAGCCGGAACCTGGGACCCGCCGACCGCGGAGAGCGAATTCCAGCAGGCGTACACGGCGCACAAGAACATCAACTCCGTCCTCACGCCGAACGACGAGAACGCCGCCCCGATCATCACCTACCTGCAGAGGACGGGCATCAAGGCCAAGACCTTCCCGGTCACCGGGCAGGACGCGACCCTGGTCGGACTGCAGAACATCCTGTCCGGCTACCAGTGCGGCACCGTCTACAAGCCGATCTACATCGAGGCCCAGGCGGCCGTCGCGCTGGCCATGTTCCTGCGCGCGGGCAAGACCCCGCCGGCCGCCCTGGTCAACGGCTCGACCACCGACTCGCAGGAGCACGTCTCCGTGCCGTCAGTGCTGGGCACGCCGGAGTGGGTCACCACGGCCAACATGAACTCGACCGTCATCGCGGACAATTTCGTGCCCGCGCAGCAGCTCTGCGTCGGCCAGTACGCAGCTGACTGCAAGACTGCCGGGATATCGGTATGAGCTGTCCGAATATGAGGATGCGCGCCCGGTGACCACACCGAGCCCGGAAGGCGCCCGGCCCGCAGACGCGGGCCGGGCGTCCTCGCCCGACTCTGACGTGACCGACGCCACGGACGGCACAGACACCATGGACGCCCCAGAAAGCCCGCAGGATCCCGCCAGCGCCGACACCCACGCCGGCCTCGACACGCAAGCCAGCGCCGACACACCCGCCAGCGCCGACACACCCGCCAGCGACGGCGACGGCGCCCAGCCGCTGCTGCGCCTGGTCGACATCGGCAAGAGCTTCGGCCCGGTACGCGTGCTGACCCACATCACCCTGGACATCCCCCCCGGTCAGGTGACGGCGGTCGTCGGTGACAACGGGGCGGGCAAGAGCACGCTGATCAAGACCATCGCCGGCATCTACCAGCAGGATGAAGGTGAGATCTTCTGGCAGGGCCGCCGGGTCCACCTGCACAGCCCGAAGGACGCCACCGATCTCGGCATCGCCACCGTCTACCAGGACCTCGCGCTGGCCGACAACCTGGACATCGTGGCGAATATGTTCCTCGGCCATGAGGTGACCAAGCGCTTTCAGCTGGACGAGATCGGGATGGAGAAAACCGCCAAGAAAACGCTGGCGGACCTGTCGGTAGTCACGGTCCGCACGGTCCGCCAGCCGGTGGGGTCGCTGTCCGGCGGCCAGCGTCAGGCGGTCGCGGTCGCCCGGGCCGTGATGCGCCAGGCTAAGCTGGTGATCCTGGACGAGCCGACCGCGGCCCTGGGCGTCACCCAGACGCGCGTCGTGCTCGACCTGATCAAACGGCTGAAGAGCCAGGACATCGCAGTGATCGTCATCTCGCACAACCTGAACGACGTCCAGTCGGTCGCGGACCGGATCGCCGTGCTGCGCCTGGGCCGCCTGGTCGCCGTCGGGCCGGCGTCGCAATACGACGCCGAGTCGATCGTCGACCTCATGACCACCGGTATCTCCAAGCGCCTCGGCGCTGTTCCGGCCGAGCAGTCAGAGGAGCTCCAGTGAGCACTGACGTCCAAGAGCCGCCACCCGAGGCCACCAAAGACGAACTCATCGCGGCCGGGGCCGCCGCGGGCACCGCCCCCGACGTGATCGCGGACTCGCTGGGCGAGTACGTCAAGATCTGGATTACCCGCATTCGCAACGGCGACAGCGGCGCCCTGCCGGTCATCGCCGGCCTCATCGTCATCGTCATTTACTTCCAGGCCCGCAGTTCCCTGTTCCTGTCCGCCGGCAACCTGGTCAACCTGGCCGGGCAGGCCGCCTGGATCGCGGTGCTAGGCATGGCCGAGGTGTTCGTCCTGCTGCTCGGTGAGATCGACCTGTCGATCGGCTATACCGCCCCCCTCGGCGCGACGTTCACGTGCTGGCTGCTGCTGCCGCCGCACCCCGCCCCGTGGCCGCTCGCGGTGCTGGTCGGCCTGGCCATCCCCGCGATCTTCAGCGGACTCGAGGGCCTCATCGTCACCCGGCTCCGGCTGCCGTCCTTCGTGGTGACGCTGGCCGGCCAGCTGCTGGCGCTGGGCCTGCTGCTTGAGGTCATGGACTCGGCCGCCCCCAGTGGCGGCGGGACCATCAGGTTGTACCCCGGTGTCCTGGCCGATATCTATAGCGGCTCCCTCAGCCCGCTGGCCAGCTGGATCGTCATGATAGTGGCCGTGGCGCTGGCCGGCGCGCTGTTCCTCGTGCGCGACACGCGTCGGCGGGCGAGCAATCTCACCGCGCCTCCGCTGAGCGTCACCATACTGAAGATCGCCGCGATGGCGGTCGCGGGCGTCGTCGTGGTGCTCGTCGGCAACACCGACCGCGGCGTCGGCTTCACCGTGGTGCGCGGTGTGCCGTGGGTGGTACTGGTGGTCCTGGTGGTGGTCGTCGCCTGGAGCGTCCTGCTCGGCCGCACCCGGTTCGGCCGGTACATCTACGCCATCGGCGGCAATGCCGAGGCGGCCCGGCGGGCCGGAATCAGCCTGACCCGGATCCGGGTTCTCGCGTTCACGCTGTGCGGGCTGACCGCGGGCATCATGGGCATCATTTACACCTCCTACCTCGGCTCGGTCTCCACCGGCGTCCAGGGCGGCCAGCTGGTCCTGCTCGCCGTCGCCGCTGCGGTCATCGGCGGCGTCAGCCTGTTCGGCGGCCGCGGCAAGATGGTGGGCGCGTTGCTCGGCGGGCTCATCGTCGCCGTGATCTATAACGGCCTGGAGCTGCTCGGCCTGGGCGCTGCGCCCCAGTACATCTGGACCGCGGTGGTCCTGCTCGCTGCCGTCACCGTGGACACCCTAGCCCGCCGCAGGAGTACCGCCGGCTGAATCCGCCGTACCTCTGACCGCCCGGCGCGTCCGCGCGCCGGGCGGTCATTTTCCAAGCGCATTATTCCGAACGAGCATGCGTGCATGCCCCCGGTCAGGTGGGCAGATATCGGGGCATGAACGCCTTCCTGACCGACGTGCGGGACACCATCGCGCCCGCCCGCGGTAGTAAGGACGGTCTGCTCCCGCCGCTGCTGGTCGGGCTGACCGCGGTTACCGGCCTGGTCGACGCGTTCAGCTACCTGCTCCTCGGTCACGTCTTCGTGGCCAACATGACCGGCAACGTGGTCTTCCTGGCCTTCGCGCTGGCCGGCACGGGCGGGTTCTCCGCGCTGGCCTCGCTCGTCGCGATCGCCTGCTTCGCGGTCGGCGCGCTGGTCTCGGGGCGCCTCGGCCGTCAGCTGACCGGCAGCCGCGAG
>JBAUAY010000088.1:0-5746 GCA_049676235.1 Streptosporangiaceae bacterium | reverse complement strand
TCCTCTTCACGGCCGACCCCGTCACGTCAAACCGGAAAGTCGCTTACGTGGAGGCCAGCTTCGGCCTCGGCGAGGCGCTGGTCGCCGGCCTGGTGAACGCAGACGTCTACCAGGTGCGGGACGGTGAAGTCGTCGCCAAGGCAGTCGCCGCCAAGCAGCTTGCCATCCACCCCTCGCCGGGAGGCGGGACGCAAGAAGTGGCGATCGAGCCAGGGCGTCAGGAGCAGCC
The DNA here is from genome assembly GCA_049676235.1 of Streptosporangiaceae bacterium. Classification (GTDB taxonomy): domain Bacteria; phylum Actinomycetota; class Actinomycetes; order Streptosporangiales; family Streptosporangiaceae; genus Palsa-504. Next base: position 5,517 of record JBAUAY010000088.1, on the reverse strand, counting down.
AGCGCTGACCGATGCGCAGGTCGTGCGGCTCGCGCAGCTGGGCCGGCGGATCGAAGCGCACTTCGGCCGCCCCCAGGACATCGAATGGTGCCTGGCCGACGGCGGGTTCCAGATTGTCCAGAGCCGGCCGATCACCACGCTGTTCCCCATCCCCGCGACGAGCGACCAGGGTAACCACGTCTACATCTCCGTCGGCCACCAGCAGATGATGACCGACCCGATAAAGCCCCTGGGGCTCTCCTTTTGGCAGCTGACGACCCCCCGGCCGATGGCCGAGGCCGGCGGGAGACTGTTCGTCGACGTCACCCAGGCGCTGGGGTCGCCCGCGAGTCGCGCGGGCCTGCTGAACGTCGCGGGGAGATCCGATCCGCTGCTCGGGGACGCACTGCGGACCGTCGTCGAACGCGGCGACTTCATCCCTGCCCGGCCAGACGGGGCCCCGGGCGAGATGCCGCCCGGCAGTGAGCCGGCCTCGATCGAGACCGATGCGGCGATCGTCACCGGGCTGATCGAGCGCAGCCAGGCCGCGATCGCCACCCTGAAGCGCGACATCCGGGCCAAGTCCGGACCGGCGCTGGCCGACTTCATCCTCGCGAACATCCAGGAGCTGAGGCGCTTCCTGTTCGACCCGCAAAGCCTCCCGGCGATCCTGGCGGGGATGCAGGCCGCCTGGCGGCTGAACGAGCGGCTGGAGGAGTGGCTGGGCGAGAAGAACGCAGCCGACACGCTCACGCAGTCCGTCCCCGGCAACGTCACGTCGGAAATGGGGCTGGCGCTGCTCGACGTCGCGGACGTGATCCGGCCGCATCCCGACGTGGTGGCATTCTTGCCGCACGTCGAGGACGAGACCTTCCTCGGCCAACTACCCGCGCTCGACGGCGGGCGCGAAGCGCGCGACGCCATCTCGGCCTACCTCGACAAGTACGGCATGCGCTGCGCCGGCGAGATCGACATCACCAGGCCACGGTGGAGCGAGCGCCCCAGCACGCTCGTGCCCTTGATCCTCGGCAACATCAAGAACGTCGAGCCGGGCGCCGGCCAGCGGCGCTTCGAGCAAGGCCGGCAGCAGGCCCTGCACAAGGAACAGGAACTGCTGGCGCGCTTGCGGGTCATGCCGGACGGAGAGCGGAAGGCCGAAGAGGCCAAGCGGCTGATCGACCGGATCCGGACCTTCGCCGGCTACCGGGAGTATCCCAAGTACCACATGGTCAGCTGCTACTTCGTTTACAAGCAGGCCTTGCTGAACGACGCCGACCGCCTCGTGCAGGCCGGCGTGCTTGGTGAGCGGGAAGACATCTTCTACCTCAGGTTCGAGGAGTTCCGTGACGTCGTCCGCACGAACCAGGTGGACGACGAGCTTATCCGCCAGCGCAAGGACGCGTTCAGCTCATATCAAGCGCTCACACCGCCCCGGGTGCTCACCTCGGACGGCGAGGCCGTCACCGGGACGTACCGGCGTGCCGATGTCCCGGCCGGCGCGCTGACCGGCCTCCCCGTTTCCGCCGGGACCATCGAGGGGCGGGCTCGCGTCATCCTGGACATGGCCGAGGCCGATCTCGAAGTCGGCGACATCCTGGTCACCGCCTACACGGATCCCAGCTGGACGGCGGTGTTCGTCACCATCAAGGGCCTGGTGACGGAGGTGGGAGGCCTAATGACCCATGGCGCGGTGATCGCACGGGAGTACGGCCTGCCGGCCGTCGTAGGGGTAGAGCATGCCACCCGGCTGATCCGGGATGGGCAGCGGATCCGCGTGCACGGAACGGACGGGTACGTCGAGATCCTGCCTTAGGTGACCACTGATCAGACGGTGGGGCATGGACGTTAGCGCTGCTCCCTGAGGCCGCCGTAGCCCTCGTTAAGCTGGACTTCATGGTGGAACCGAGGTACACCGCAAAGGCTCTCGATCAGTCGACGTGGGCCGCGTTCGCCGCCTTGGTGGAGCGCAACAACGGCATCTTTGGCGGCTGCTGGTGCATGGGCTTCCACCCCGAACAGCCTTGGCCCGAGGAGGTACAGGACCGCGTGCCGCAGAAACGTGCCGCGAAGGAACAGCGGGTCCGAGAGGGCAAAGCCCACGCCGCGCTCGTTTTCGAGGGGGAGGACTGCGTCGGCTGGTGCCAGTTCGGCGCACCCGACGAGGTGCCCCGGATTAAGAACCGGGCGGCGTACGAAAAAGGCCAGACGGCCCCGCCAGACTGGCGGATCGCGTGCTGCTATGTCGGTAAGGGGCACCGGCGTCAAGGCGTGGCCACTGCGGCGCTCGCCGGTGCGGTCGACCTCATCGCGGGCCTGGGCGGGGGGACTGTCGAGGGATACCCGGAGCCGGCCGGCTCGGTGCCCGCCGGCTTCCTCTACCACGGTGCTTTGTCGACCTACGAGAAGCTCGGGTTCACCCGTGACCGCAAAATCGGCAAGCACCGCTGGGTCGTGACCAGGGTCGTCGAGCCGAGATCGTAGAACGCGCCGTCAGACGCTGACCCTGTAGTGACCGTGGTGGCCATCGTCAGGGTTGTCAAGGCAGTCTGGGTTAGCCTAGAAGGCTATGGGAGCACCGTGCGGGATCGAAGGACCACGCCGATGAAGCTGCCTCCTGTTGAGTACGAGGCGCCGACGATCGTTGCTGAAGCTGTCGATTTGCTGGCTGAGCACCTCGACGAGGCAAGCGTGCTCGCCGGCGGCCAGAGCTTGATACCGCTGCTGGCGCTGCGGCTGGCCCGCCCGGAGGTGCTCATCGACATCAACGGCATAGATGAGCTGTCCGGGGTGTCGGCGACGGACGGCTGGGTGGCGATAGGCGCCATGACGCGGGAGTACGTTGCTGAGGAATCCGAGGAGATCGCCGATACCGTGCCGTTGCTGGCGGCTGCTCTGCCCTTGATCGGTCATGAAGCAATCCGCAGCCGCGGCACGATAGGAGGCAGCCTGGCGCATGCCGATCCGGCCGCCGAGTTGCCCGCCGTCGCCCGGGCGCTCGATGCCGAGTTCGTGGTGCGCGGCCAGTCCGGCGAACGGGTGATCCCGGCGGCGCAGTGGTTCGAGGGTTATCTCACGACGTCACGCCGTCCTGACGAGCTGCTCCTGGAGGTGCGATTCCCGGCCGCAAGACGGGGTACGGGGGTTAGCTTCCAGGAGGTCGCCCGACGCCACGGTGACTTCGCCATTGTCGGCCTGGCGGTGTCCCTGGTGTTGTCCGGTGGGGTGATCAGCGATGCCCGGCTGGCGTTTGCCGGCGTTTCCGATGTGCCGGTTCGCGCTGCCGCCGCGGAGGATCTGCTGGTCGGCGAGAGGCCGTCGACGGAGCTGTTCGATGAGGCAGCCCGCCGTGCGACCGGCGATGTCGACCCGCCGGCTGACCTGCACGGGTCGTCGGACTACCGAAAGACGGTCGCGGCCGTGATGGTGCGTCGCGGCCTGCGAGCGGCTGCGGACAACGTCCGCGAGAGGCAGTGACGATGGTGGACATCACCCTGAGGGTCAACGGTGCGACGTGCACGGGTTCGTCGGAGGTGCGCAAGACGCTGGCGGACTTCCTGCGGGATGACCTCAATCTCACTGGCACCCACGTGGGCTGCGAGCACGGGGTCTGCGGTGCGTGCACGGTCATCGTCGACGGCCGCGCGGTGCGGTCGTGCCTGATGCTGGCGGTCCAGGCCGCCGGCAGCGAGGTGACGACTATCGAGGGGCTGGCCCCTGACGGCGGGCTGGGCACACTGCAGCAAGCGATGTGGGATTCGCATAGCTTCCAGTGCGGTTTCTGCACGCCGGGGTTCGTGATGCAGGCTACCGCGTTCCTCAGCGACCACCCCGACGCCGGCGAGCAGCAGATCCGCGAAGCGCTATCCGGCAACATCTGCCGGTGCACTGGCTACCAGAGCATCATCGATGGCGTCCTGCTGGCCGCCGAGCGCAACCGCGAGCGCTGAGCGAGGGAGCGACCATGGCAGAAATCGTGGCTGAGCGCTACACCGGCGCCAGCATCAAGCGCTCGGAGGACCCGCGCATCCTTACCGGCGCAGGCCGGTACGTCGACGACATCAAGCTGCCCGGGATGCTGCACGCAGCGTTCGTGCGCTCGCCGCTGGCTCACGGCCGTGTGCTCTCGGTCGATGTCTCGGCTGCGCGGGCGCTGCCCGGAGTGGTCGCGGCGCTGACCGGAGCGGACCTGGAAACGATGACGGTCCCAGGGCCGGATGCGCTGATGGCTCTCCTGAGCTGGGCTGGGCCTACCCCGGAGTTCACCCTGCTGGCCACGGACAAGGTGCGCTTCATGGGCGATCCTGTGGCGATCGTCATCGCCGAGAGCCGTTACCTCGCCGAGGACGGCTGCGAGCTGGTGGAGGTCGAGTATGAAGACCTGCCTCCGGTCATGAATGCCGCCTTCGCGCTGGACCCGAGCAGCCCGCCGCTGTTCGTCAACCTGGGTGACAACATCGCCCGCCCGCACTCGCGCAGCGAGTTCGGCGACGTTTCCGGTACGTTCGCCAATGCTGATCGCATTATCGACTTCCACATCGACGTGCACCGGCATCAGAACGTGCCCATGGAGGGACGTGGCTGCGTGGCGAGTTACGACGCCGGCCTAGGTGTCATGACGGTCTACGCGGCAACGCAGAGCGTTCACGTCAGCAGGATCGCTGTAGCCATGCGCCTCGGCATGGAGCCTGACAAGGTGCGCGTCCTGGCCGGCGATATCGGCGGCTCGTTCGGCCTGAAGATCGGCGCATCACGCGAAGAGCTCGCCGTGGCCGCTGCCTCGCGTCTGGTCAGCCAGCCGGTCAAGTGGGTCGAGGACCGCGGTGAAAACCTCACCGCGTCGGGGCAGGCACGCGAGGAGAGCTTCGATGTCCGGGCCGCTGTCAGCAACGACAGCGACCTGCTCGGGCTGGACGTGAAGATGGTCATCGACACGGGCTCCTATCCAGGTATGGGCGCGATGGTCCCGGCCACCATCGAGGCGATGCTGCCGGGCCCGTACAAGCTCGCGGCCCTGGGTTTCGAGTCGACCGCGGTCACGACCAACAAGGCATGCTACGTCGCCTATCGCGGGCCGTGGGCCTCCGAGACGTTCGTGCGGGAACGCGTCCTGGACCTCATCGCGAAAGATGCCGGCCTCGATCCGGTCGAGATCCGGCTGCGTAACGTCGCCCCGCGCACCGATCCGCCCGCCGTGATGATCACCGGACGTCCACTGGCGGGAGTCACGACGCGGGAGTCACTGGAGCGGGTCGGCCAGCTCGTGGACTTTCCCGCGTTCCGGCGCCGGCAGGCCGAGGCACGAGCGCAAGGTCGCTTCCTCGGCATCGGCGTGGCAACGTTCATCGAGGCCGCTCCGGGCCCGCGCTCGCCGGACGCGGCCAGTGGCCCCATGGGTACTGAGTCCATGCGCCTCCGGCTCGAAGAAGACGGCATCGTCGTGCTGTTCACCGGCCAGATGCCGCACGGCCAGAGCCATCAGACGACCCTGGCCCAGATCGCCGCCGACGAGTTCGGCGTGCCGTTCGAGCAGGTCCGCGT
>JBAUAY010000087.1:0-1637 GCA_049676235.1 Streptosporangiaceae bacterium | reverse complement strand
GGCTCATCCGTATCGGTGCAGGTCGTGGAAGAAGTCGTTGATGATGTGGAGGTGGCCGGTGCGGGTGATCTGGTCGTAGACGTATTTGCCGACGGCCAGGTCGAGGACGCCGAGGCCGAAGGGGGAGAAGATGGCGGGGCGGCCGGGGGGGATGGTGATCTGTCCGGTGATGACGTCGTTGAGGGTGCCGGCCAGGAAGTCGCGGTTGCCGGTGAGTTGTTCGGCCAGGTGGGGGGAGGTGGCGGCTTTGAGGCAGTGGTCGATGTCGTCGACGATGTTGGTGGCGGTGAGCAGGATCTGGGGGGTGAGGTCGCGCAGCGAGATGTGCAGGACGAGGGGGTTGTGGGTGAACCAGGAGGGGTCGGTGATGTGCGGCTGCCCGGCGATGGTGGCGAAGATGATCAGGTCGCTGGCGCGGATCAGCGGCCCGGGGTCGTCGTAGATGGTGATGCGGCCGGGCGCGCCGGAGTGTTCGAGGTAGCCGCGGAATCCGGCGGTGCTGGCGGGTGAGGGGTCGTGTATGCCGGTCTGGTCGAAGGTCCAGCCGGTGCCGGCTAGGTAGGTGTGGATGTAGCGGGCGATCAGGCCGGTGCCGATGAACCCCGCCGCGGCGGGGCGGGGGCGGCCGCGGGTGAGCCAGTCCGCGGCGACGGCGGCGGAGGCGGCGGTCCGGGTGGCGCTGATGATGGAGCTTTCCAGGCAGGCGAACGGGTAGCCGGTGTCGTGGTCGTTCAGGATCAGCACGGCGGAGGCCCGCGGGATGCCGGCTGTGACGTTGCCGGGGAAGCTGGAGATCCATTTCAGGCCGTCGACCGGCCGGGGTCCGCCGAGGGAGGCGGGCAGCGCGATGATCCGGTCCGAGGGCCGGTCGGGGAACCGCAGGAAGTACGACGGGGGGTTCACCGAGTCTCCCGCGCCGTGCAGCCGGTAGGTCGCCTCGACCAGCTCGGCGACCTGCCGTTCCCGCCCGGCCAGCGCCTGCTGGACCTGGCCGCCGGGGATCACCGCGAACGGCGGCACGGCCCGGCCGGCCGGGGTGCTCATCGGGGGGTCACCGCGGTGGCGGGGGAGCAGTCGGCCAGGTGCACCGGGTCGGCCAGCGCGGCGAGGACCTCGCGCGGGCCCTGGTAGGGTTCCCGGCTGTGCGCGGTGCGGATGTTGTCGGTCAGCAGCAGGTCGCCGTCCTGCCACGGCTCGCGGGCGGTGTTCGCCTCGTAGGTCGCGTTGAGCAGGTCCACGACATCCGCGCCGACCGGGTCGCCGTTGCCGGAGAAGGTGTTGAACGGCAGCCCGTCCTGGCCGTAGACCTCGACCAGGTACTCCCGTACCTCGGGGTCGATCGTCTGCTCGTTCAGGAACGCGATCTGGTTGAACCAGCAGCGCTGCCCGGTGACCGGGTGCCGCACCACGGCGCTGCGCCGCTGCCGGGTCCGCAGCCCGCCGTCGGGCTGCCATTCGAACTCGATCGCGTTGGCGCGGCAGTAGCTCTCCACCGCGCGCCGGTCGCCGGTGCCGAACGCCTGCTCCACTGAGGCCCCGATGTCCTCGTTGTAGGTGCGGGTCAGCAGCCAGCCCTGCTGCTCGAACCGGGCGACCACCGCGGCGGGCAGCGCGCGCAGCACGGCCGGCCCGTCGGC
>JBAUAY010000086.1:0-13173 GCA_049676235.1 Streptosporangiaceae bacterium | reverse complement strand
ACGCGGACCTGGCGGAACTACTCGCCGCACGGTGGCTGCTGGCGGCCGGGCAGGCGGACGAAGCCAGGCGGCTGATCGCGCCCGGATACCGCCGCGGGCCGACGGCGCCGCTGAACGTCCGGCTGCTTCGGCGACTGGCTCGGGCGGAACTGGCGGAGCGAGACGGTCGGCCCGGGGCGGCACTGGCCGAGCTCCGGGCGGGCTTGGCCATGGTGCAGGCGCGGCGCGGTCGGCTGGGCAGCGTCGACCTGCGGACCGGGACCGCCGCCTTGGGCACGGATCTGGCCGCGGCCGGCCTGCGGCTGGCGCTGGAACGCGGATCTGCGCCGCTGGTCTTCGCCTGGCTGGAACGGTCCCGGGCGCAGGCGTTCCGGGTCAGGCCGGTGCGTCCGCCCGACGACCCGCAGGCCGCCGACGTCCTGGCCGAGCTACGCCAGCTCAGCCTGCTGATCCGGCAGGGCGAGCTGAGCGGCGTCCGCGACCGGCGCCTGGTAAGCAGGCAGGCCGAGCTGCGGCGCGAGATCAGGGAGTATGACTGGAAGGCCAGTGGCCTGGACGAGGCCAGTGGCCCTCGCGAGGCGAGCCTTGGCGAGGTCAGTGCGGCGCTGGAGGAGAGCGGGCAGACCCTGGTGGGCATCGTGGTCCGGCCCGGCGCGATGGTCGCGGTGGTCGTCCGGCCCGGATCGGCGCGCCTCGTGCCGCTCGGCGACTTCGAAGCGGCCGCCGAGGCAGCCAGGCGACTGAACGCCGACCTTGACACCCTGGCCGGGCGGCAGCTGCCCTCCCGCCTCGAGGCGGTGATCAAGGAGTCGGTCGGGCACCAGGCGCAAACGCTGACGGCCCAGATCATCGAGCCGCTGCGGCCTTGGCTCGGCGATGACGGCATCGTGTTCGTTCCGGCGGGCCCGCTGGCCAGCGTCCCTTGGGGCGTGCTGCCCGACCTACGCGGCCGCCCGGTCACCGTGGGCCCGTCGGCGTCCTGGTGGCTGGCCGCCTGGCGCCGCGGGCACGTGGAGGCGGCCTGGCCCGGGGCCGGGCCGCCGCTGCTGGTCGCGGGGCCGGACCTGGTGCACGCGGCCCGGGAAGTCACCGAGATAGCTCAGTGGTACCCGGGCTGCCGCCCGCTGCTCCCGGATACCGCCACGGTCAGCGCCACGCTGCATGCCCTCGACGGCGCCCCGCTGGCCCACCTGGCCGCGCACGGGCACCACGACCAGGAGAACTTCCTGTTCTCCAGGATCGACCTGGCCGACGGCCCGCTCATGGCCTACGACATCCAGCAGCTCACGGCCGCGCCCCGGCACGTGGTCCTGTCATCCTGCGATGTCGGGCGGACCGTCGTGCGTCCCGGCGAGGAGATCCTCGGCTTCACCGCCGCCCTGCTCTACATCGGCACCGGGACGGTGACCTCCAGCGTCACCCGGGTGGGCGACGACGCCGCTGTCGGCATGATGACCGCCTACCATCGCCTGCTCGCGGCCGGGACCAGACCCGCCGAGGCGCTCGCCGAGGCCACGGCCGCCGAGCCGTTCAGCCCGTTCGTATGCTTCGGCGGCGGCTAGCCGCGCGAAACCTGCACCCGTTTCATCCGTGTTATGTCAGGTAGCTGAGAAAAGACCTCGGGTGGGTGCCGGCGGTCGCCTGCACGAGCCTGTAAGCGTCAGACCCGGCGCAGCACGGCGACTACCTTGCCGAGGATCTTGGCCTCGTCGCCGGGGATCGGGGTGTAAGCGGGGTTATGCGGAATCAACCAGACGTGCCCGTCGGTCTTCTTGAACGTCTTGACCGTTGCCTCCCTATCCGCCGACGTGTCGCTCTCGATCATGGCTGCGACCATGTCGCCGTTCTCGACGTCAGACTCCCGGCGGACAACCACCCAGTCGCCGTCGGTGATCGCGGCGCCGATCATCGAATCACCCACGACCCTGAGCGCGATGAGCTCACCCTCGCCGACCAGTTGTTTGGGCAGCGGGATGACGTCCTCGATCAGCTCGTCGGCGAGAATCGGACCGCCTGCGGCGATACGGCCGACCAGCGGCACGCGAGCTATTATCGGCCCCCCGGTGTCACCATCCGCGCGATCAGCAAGCAGGTGCACCACCGCCGTGCGCGGGCGTCCGGCACCACGGCTCAGGTATCCCTTCTCCGCCAGCGCCGATAGCTGATAGGAGACACTCGACGTGCTCGCGAGCCCGACAGCGTCTCCTATCTCCCGCATGGTCGGCGGGTAACCGCGGGCCTGCGTGGAGTCCTCGATGACCTGGAGAACCTTGCGCTGACGGTCGGTAAGGTGCGGACCGGCCATATCACCCGCCTTGGCACGTCTCATCCCGAGCCTCCGTTGCCAGTAGATGTGTTCAATCGAACCATAGTATATCGTATTTATATCAAACACAGATACGAACATTAGGCCGACATCAGTAGCGCCGCTCGCGGCGGTTGGCTGGCCCGAGATGGGCACTCTAGCTGCGTGAAGCCGCCAGGGCCTGGTCCGGGGGTATGCGTCCGATAGCCGATACGGCGATCAGCCGACGTGGGCGGCGATGGTTCGCGCGCACACCAGGGACTCGGCATGCGTCGTGTCCACCTCCAGGTCATAGAACACCCCCTCGTGAACCACATCCGCCTGCGACGCGGCCATTCCCTGGATGCGATCTCCTCGTGCGACCTCACGGCCTGCGGCGACCGCACTCTCACACCTGACGCCGACCCACAAAACGGCCAGCCCGCCCAGAGCCTTCTGCCACCGCTGCTGGGACGCCGCTCCGCCGAGGAAGACGTCATCGACGATGACCCTGGCGCCTGCACGGACCATCGCCGCGACGCCGTCCATCCAGGCCGCCTCCAGCGCCCGGAAGTCCGCCCCGACGCTCACCTCGCCGTCCGCCGCGAACACGACCCCCTCGTCCGACGCCTGCATCTTCGCGGGCATAGCGTCGACGAACGAGTCGCACCCGAACGCCAGCCACAGGTCCGGCAGTACAGCCTGCAGGCACCGAACGATTCCGGACTTCCCCGAGCTGGAACCACCGTTGAGAATGATCATCTGAGTCGTCACCGCGCCACCATAAGGCGCTTCCCACCCGGCACGAAACGAATATCGGCACACACTGCTCTGCTGCCATAACCCGGGCCTCGGCAGGCTGATGCCGCGCACGCCGGGACGACATCCGGACGTTTCCATCACTGCTGCCGCCAGCCGATCAGCTCAAGCAGGTGGAGGCGCTCCCTGCCTCTCGGTTCAGGCGCCGCGGTAGCGCGTGGCGAGTTCGGGGCTCTGCGCCCCGAAGGCCGCGAGGTCGGCCTGGAAGATCGCGTCCAGGAGGCTCGCGTCCTCCACACCCGGGGCGCAGACAGTCTCGCCCAGCTCCAGGCCGCGAAGGCTGGCGACGACAACGTCGTCGGCGGTCATGCGGGGAACCCCGCTCATGTCCATGCCCTGGCGCTCGTGGAATTCGGTGGCCACCACACCTGGGCACACGACCTGCACGTTGACTCCCGTACCCTCGAGCTCGGCGCTGAGGGCCTGGGACATCGCGACGAGGTAGGCCAGAGTTCCCGCGTAGACGACGCGGCGGGGCGGCTGGGAGTGCGGGGCGGGGCCGCTGAAGGCGATCATGCCGGCCACGTTGATGATCGTGCCTTCGCCGCGCTCCTGCATGCCCGCCACCACGGCGCGGGTGAGCATGGTGGGGGCGAGGACCTTGACGTTGACGAGTTCCCTGGCCTGGTCGGCGGGGAGCTCGGCGAGCGGCATGTAGTGGGCGACCCCGGCGTTGTTCACGAGCATGGTCAGCGGCTCGGTCGCGCAGATCTCGGTGACCGTGTCGATACCCGCGCCAGTGGCCAGGTCGGAGGGTACGATCCGGACTTTGACGTCAGGGTGCGAATCGGCGAACGCTTCCAGGCGCTCCCTTCGGCGACCTACGATCACCAGGTCGTAGCCGTCGGCAGCCAGGCGCTCGGCGAAGGCCCTGCCGATTCCGGAGGTGGCGCCGGTGACGAGTGCGAACTTGCGCATGCTATTCCTTTCCAATTGCCTGGTGAGCTCACCCTCCGGGCGCGACTTTCCGACCGCGACCTCGCCCTGCCCGGCTAGAAAGGATGGATGGTTCCTGACATTCGGCTGCTTTTCGGTCAGGCTGGTGCCGCTCGTTCCGTGGGCGGCTCGGGCCGTTCCTGGGCACCGTGACCCGCCTTCAGGTGGCCGGCCTGGGATATCCGCAGCGGCCGGAACGGCTGGGCAGTCTGCGCGGCGACCGGCTCGGTGGTCAGGCAGACGTGATCGCCGCCCTCGTCGAGCAGCGCTATGCGGCGTACCGCCAGCCAATTGGGGCATTGCCGGAGCACCGGCGCGCCGCCGGGTCCGGAATCCACCGGAAGGCCGGCGAACTTGTCGACGGCATCCCCGGTCTGGGTGCCGAACAGCTCGGCGAGCGGCAGATCGTCCGCGGTCAGGAAGTGAATGACTAGGTGGCTGGACTGCAGCGCCACCCGGTAGGTGTAGTTGGCCTTGGACAGCCATACGCAGTACCGCTGCGGATCCATGCTGGACTGGACGTGAAACTCGACCAGACAGCCCGCTCGCTCCCGCTCATCGGCCGCAGTAACGACGATCAGCGGGCTGTCCAGCGCGGCCATCAGGGTATTGAAGTCGTGCTCTGCCACCAGCGCCTCATCTCCTAGACAGACCGCGCTCAGGAGGAGCACCGCCTATCGGCTGCACCCCTCCTGAGCTGGTAAATCACCCGTTGGATCTACTCGAAATCAGCTGCAGCCGCTGGTGGAGCCGCAGCCTTCGCAGACGTAGCAGCTGCCGGCCGGGCGCATCTTCGTGCCGCAGGTGAGACAGAGCGGAGCGTCCGCGGTCCGGCCCAGCTGGGCCTCGATCAGCTCGGTCGAACTGCGCGGCGCCGGAGGAAAGGGGGCGGCACCCGGCTGAGCTTGAGCCGGGGCTTGCACCACGGTCCGTTCGGAATGATGAGGCTGTTCCACGGCGGCCGACTGGGCAAGTTCCACGGGGTCCACCTCCTCGCTCAGCCCGGCCGGATCGTGGCCCGCCACCTCGGCGGCGCGCTCGGATGCGGACAGGATGCCGAGCTCGGCGCGGTCCTCGTAAGGCAGGTGGTCCAGCGCGAGGCGGCGGAAGATGTAGTCCATCACCGAGCTGGCGATCCTGATATCCGGGTCGTCGGTCAGGCCGGCCGGCTCGAACCGCATGTTGGTGAACTTGGCCACGTAGGAATCCAGCGGGATGCCGTACTGCAGGCCGACCGAGATGGCCATGGAGAAGGCATCCATCACGCCGGCCAGCGTCGAGCCCTGCTTGCCGAGCTTGAGGAACACCTCACCCACGCCGTCGTCCGGGTAGCTGGAGGCGGTCATGTAGCCCTCGGCGCCCGCGACGGAGAACCTGGTCACGGTGGCGGGCCGCTGCCGGGGCAGCCGCCTGCGGACAGGCCGGTGGTCGTGCGGCGCGGCGGCCGGAGCTGGCGCGCCCACAACGGCACTGGCCTCGGCGGGCTTCTTCCTGGCGTCCGAGAGCGGCTGGCCGACCTTGCAGTTGTCTCGGTAGATGGCCAGCGCCTTCAGGCCGAGCTTCCAGCCCTCGAAGTAGATCCGCTCGATCTCCTCGATGGTGGCGCTTTCCGGCATGTTGACCGTCTTGCTGATCGCGCCGGACAGGTGCGGCTGGACGGCGGCCATCATCCGGACGTGGCCCATCGGGCCGATAGCGCGCTCGCCCATCGCGCAGTCGAACACGTCGTAGTGCTCGGGTCGCAACCCGGGGGCGTCCACCACGTGGCCGTGCTCGGCGATGTACTCGGTGATCGCCTCGACCTGCTCGTGCGGGTAGCCGAGGTTCTTCAGCGCGCGCGGCACGGTCTGGTTGACGATCTGCATGGAGCCGCCGCCGACCAGCTTCTTGAACTTGACCAGGGCCAGGTCGGGCTCGATGCCGGTGGTGTCGCAGTCCATCATGAGGCCGATGGTGTTGTGACTCACCATGCCGTTCGCGACGTAGGTGACGTTCTCCGGCACCGACAGGTCGTAAGTGGGCTGGACGCCGCCGTCATCGTTGGCCTGCACCCGCTCGAAGAGGTAGCCGAGCGCCGCACCTAGCCTGTCGTCGAGTGTCGCCTCAAAGATGCGGGAGGCGAGCATGCGCGGAACACCGCCGTGCTTTCGCAGGGACAGCGTCATCGCGTTACGGGCTGGGTGATCCGCTGGAACCAGCTCGGTCCATATGTCCCCGGGCAAGAACACGTAGTCCTTCTTCGCGGACTGCCTCGGTTCAAGCTCGGCGACCAGACGATCCTTTCGCTGGCCGATGAAGCCGATGAGTTCGCTGAAGCTGAGGGCGTGATCGACGTTGCGGAGCCTGACCTGGAAGATGGTGCCGCCCCAGCCGCTTACTGTCTCTCTTGTTGTAGTGGCCAGGCCTATGGCGAGCAGCAAGGTGCGAACCTCGGACGCAAATGACTCATGAGCGGTCGACAAGCTGGGCACGCCCTCTAGCACGGTGCCATCCGCCTCGAAGAGGCCGCGCAGGAACGCACAGTAGACCACCGGGTCGTTGGCCTCGAGGATCGCCGACGGGACCCTCGGGACCCATCCCTTGCCGCTGTGATCGGTGTTAGGCAGGCTCTTTGCGAACCCTGCTGCCTCCCACCAGCGCGCCAGCCGGACCGACTGCAGGGTCAGTTCCTGGTATCCCTCCTGCGCCGTGACGACGGGTTCGAGCCCGAAGAGGTCTTTGGCCAGGACGCCGAGGCGTTCTGCGACGTCCAGGTCGGTATTGGCGACGCAGAGCCTGATCCCCTTCGCGTGCAAGCTGCCGTCGCCCATGAAATAACCCATGAGTTCGGCTAGCTCGGGCGTGACGACATCCGGGACACGCAGATGACGATCCCCGGCGTAGTAGGCCTGATCGAGAACGGGCAGCGGGACTTGGCGGGGTTCGCCGACCAGCGTGCGCATCTGCATGGGCACGACATCGCCGGGCGCGATATCGGCCAGCCGCTTCCATTCCCATGCGTCTGCCGCGGGATCCACGACCTTGACCCGGTGGGTGAGAGTTCCCTGGATCTTGTAGCCACCCTCGGTGCTTATCCGGCGGGTCGGTTCCTCACCATTGATGAAGAACTTCGTCGCCTGACGGGGACCCTCGTCGGTCGACACGGTGAGATTGAGATCTTGCCAGCGGTCTCCGTAGACATCACCGATTTCACCGAGCCTGACGAGTCCGCGATCGGTGGTGACCAAGGTGTCCGCGGTCAGGCAGCCGGTCGGGGCCAGCAGGCTAGCCTGGGCGTTCCGGTACCCGTTGGCCTCGCCGAGGTGCACGCACTCCTGCCAGGTCTCGTTGGCCAGGTCGAGGATCTCGCGTTCCATCGTGCCGATCGGGCGGATGTTCTCGCTCGCGTCCGCGTGTTTGCCGATGACCCGCTTGTGCGGCTTGGCGTTGCGCTCGTAGCCGTCGTAGGGACCGACGGCGGCGGCTAGTTCGGCCGATGTCTTGTAGGCAGCGCCGGTCATCAGCGAGGTGATCGCGGCGGCGATGGTGCGGCCGCCTTCTGAGTCGTAGGCGTGGCCGGTGGCCATCAGCAGCGCGCCCAGGTTGGCGTAGCCGATGCCCAGCTGCCGGTAGGCGCGGGTGGTCTCGGTGATCTTCTCGGTCGGGAAGTCGGCGAAGCAGATGGAGATGTCCATCGCGGTGATGATCAGCTCGGTGATCTTGCGGAACCGCGCGGCGTCGAAGGTGTCGTCGTCGCGGAGGAACTTGAGCAGGTTGATGCTGGCCAGGTTGCAAGACGAGTTGTCCAGGTGAACGTACTCGGAGCAGGGATTACTCGCACTGATGCGGCCGGATTCGGGGCAGGTGTGCCAGTCGTTGATCGTGCCGTCGTACTGGATGCCGGGGTCGGCGCAGTCCCAGGCCGCCTGCGCCATCATGCGCATCAGCTTCCGCGCGTCGACCCGCTCGACGACCTCGCCGGTGCGGCGGGCCAGTAGGTCGAACTCCTTGCCTTCCTCCACCGCGCGCATGAACTCGTCGGACACGCGGACCGAGTTGTTGGCGTTCTGGTACTGGACGCTGACGATGTCCTTGCCGCCGAGGTCCATGTCGAACCCGGCGTCGCGGAGCACGCGGACCTTCTCTTCCTCGCGCGCCTTGGTCGTGATGAAGTCGGCCACGTCCGGGTGGTCGACGTCGAGCACGACCATTTTGGCCGCGCGGCGGGTGGCACCGCCCGACTTGATCGTGCCGGCCGAGGCGTCGGCACCGCGCATGAACGAGACCGGGCCGCTCGCGGTGCCGCCGGAAGACAGCAGCTCCTTGCTTGACCGGATCTTGGACAGGTTGACACCGGCGCCGGACCCGCCCTTGAAGATCAGGCCCTCCTCCCGGTACCAGTCCAGGATCGCGTCCATGGTGTCGTCGACGGAAAGGATAAAGCACGCGCTGACCTGCTGTTTTGACGTAGTTCCTACGTTGAACCAGACCGGGGAGTTGAAGCTGAAGATCTGGTGGACCAAGGCGTACTTGAGCTCGTGCCCGAAGATCTCAGCGTCCTCGTCGGTGGCGAAGTAGCCGTGCTCCCGGCCCGCCTTCTCGTAGCTGTCGACGACCCGGTCCACGAGCTGCTTCAGGCTCCACTCGCGCTGCGGTGAGCCGACCGCGCCGCGGAAGTACTTGGTGGTCACGATGTTGGCGGCGTTCACCGACCAGAAGTCGGGAAACTCCACGCCGTGCTGCTCGAAATTGACCGTGCCGTCCCGCCAGTTCGTCATCACGACGTCCCGGCGTTCCCAGGTCACCTGGTCATAGGGGTGCACGCCCGGGGTGGTGTGGATGCGCCCGATCGTGAGCTTGCTCGGGCCGACCTGAGCTTGGGCTGCCTTCCCCTTGCGGGTCGTCGCTCCGCTCACCGTCTCCGTCATTTCTTCCCCTTCCGGAATCCGTCCGGATCCCTGCCAGGCCCTGCATGGCCTTGCCGCAACAATGACAACTCTGGTGCCGCCCTTACGACGCCGGTTCCGGGCTCGCCGAGGCCTTAGCCGCAGCGTTGGCTGCGACCTCGGCTGCGGCGTCACGGTGGCCCTGGCGCAGGGCGGTGATCTCATCTTCGAAGTCGGCGAGCGACTCGAACCCTCGGTAGACCGAGGCGAACCTCAGGTAGGCAACCTCGTCCAGCTCCCGCAGCGGGCCCAGGATGGCCAGGCCCACTTCGTGCGAGGGGACTTCGGCCAGCCCCCGCGCCCTGATCGTCTCCTCCACCTGCTGGGCCAGGATCGCCAGCTTGTCCTCGCTGACCGGCCGCCCCTGACACGCGCGCTGCACGCCATGGATGATCTTGTCCCGGGTGAACGGCTCGGTGACACCGCTGCGCTTGGCCACCATCAAGATGACCGTCTCCTGGGTGGTAAACCGCCGCCCGCACTCCGGGCAGGACCGCCGGCGGCGGATCGCGGCACCGTCGTCAGCCGTCCTGCTGTCGATGACCCTGCTGTCCGGATGACGGCAGAAGGGGCAATACACGCGATCACCTCCCTCGCCGCCGTGCGTGTTCACCTATCAGTCTACCTGTGAACACAACTTGTGGAAAAAACACAACCGTGTAAGTACTAGATGTTGTGGTTTACCGTAGACCACCAGGACGGCCCGAGGCAAGCGGGCGCGAGCGGAGAATCCGGAAACCCCGGCCGCCGTGCGGCTGCGGCAGGCGCGCCGGCGTGTCGCGGCTCGTGTTTCGGCTTTTTGTGTTTCGGCTTTGTCTCGGGGGCGGCTGTGCGCTGAGAGCGCCGGGGATCTCTGAGGTTCTAGGTTCTGAGGTTATCGGGGCTACCGGGACCTCAGCCGCGCGGCACCCAGAGTTGCTGGCCGGCGAACACGACGTCGCCACTCAGCGCGTTGAGGTCGACGATCTGATGGATGACGGCGCGGGTGTCCTGGTCCGGATCCGCGCTCTCGGCCACCGACCACAGGCTCTGGCCCGGGCCGACGACCACCTGGACGAGGTTCTGCCGCGCCGCGCCCGGCGGCAGGCCGTGGTTCGTCGCCTGCGCCGCGCCTGCCGCCAGCAGCGACACCACGGTCACCAGCAGGGCGGCGACGGCCGCGACCACTACCCGGCCCCGCCTGGTCAGCCGCGGCGCGACATCCGGCGCGCCGGCTCGGCTCACGTCGCCTCGCCTCTCGTCGCCTTGGCTCAAGGCGCGACGCGGATCGCGCGCCAGGCGCGGCGCGACGCCGTGACGTGGGCGGATCCCGGAACCGCAGGGCCGCGTCACTGCTGGCATAGCATTCATGGCGACCTCCGTGATCAAACCTTCATTCGAGCCGTATTGCGTTCGATCGTACACCCATTCGATCGTATTACTGTTCGATCGAACGGGGTATGTCGCTGTTGTACGTCGAGGGTCTGACATTTTTGCGACACGTCGAACAGATGTTTGGGATCTCGGACGAGAACCGTTACTCTCTACTCAGCACGCAAGAACTCGGACACGGAAGGTCATCAGATGGAGGAAACCGCCATGGGAGGCACCACAACCGGTGCTTCTGGCACCGACCCAGCGGAGGCACCCAGACCAAAGGGGCGGCCAGGGCGCAAGCCGAAGGGCAGCGTGCCGGTCGTCATCCCGGACACCCCGGATAAGCCCGATCCCGATCATGTGCTGACCTGGCGGCAGCGCAAGGTGCTCCAGGTCATCCGCGAGTCGGTGCAGAAGCGCGGCTACCCGCCGTCGATGCGCGAGATCGGCGAGGCCGTCGGCCTGACCAGCACCTCCAGCGTCTCGTACCAGCTCAGCACGCTGCAGCGCAAGGGATACCTGCACCGGGACGTAGGCCGGCCGCGGACGGTCGAGGTGCGGCTGCCGGGTCACCCGGCCGTCCGCCCGGAGCCGGGCCACCAAACCAGCCGGGAGGAGGAAGAGACCGGCGACATCCCGGGCATCGACATCCCGTCCCAGGAGGCCGCCTACGTGCCGCTGGTCGGACGGATCGCCGCAGGCGGCCCAATCCTGGCCGAGCAGGCGATCGAAGACGTGTTCCCGCTGCCCAGGCAGCTGGTCGGCGAGGGCACGCTGTTCCTGCTCAAGGTGGCTGGCGATTCGATGATCAACGCCGCGATCGCCGACGGGGACTGGGTGGTAGTCCGGGAGCAGCCGGTCGCCGAGAACGGCGAGATCGTGGCGGCCATGCTGGACGGCGAGGCGACGGTGAAGACGTTCAAGCAGAGCGACGGGCACGTCTGGCTGATTCCGCACAACCCGGCCTACGCGCCCATCCTCGGCGATGAGGCCAGCATCCTCGGCCGCGTCGTCGCCGTGCTCCGCCGCGTCTGAGTACGCAGCCGCCGGGCGGTGCGGAGGCGTTCGGGCTACCTAAAAAGGCCGGACGCGTCCGCCCCGGCGCCCGTCCCAACCTGTCGGGGAACCCTGGGGTGGGCGCTACGCCGCGACGATGCTGACCAGCTTGGGCGCCCGCACGATGACCCGGTTCACCTGCTGGTCACCCAGCGTACGGATCACCCCGGGCGCGACCAGCGCGAGCTCGCGGAGTTCGTCCTCGCCGATCTGCGGTGAGACTTCTAGCTTGTCGCGGACCTTGCCGTTGACCTGCACCACGCAGGTCACCTTCTCCTGGGTCAGCAGGGCCGGGTCGGCGGTCGGCCAGGTGGTGCGCGCCACCGACGGCTTATGCCCGAGCAGCTGCCAGGACTCCTCGGCGGTGTACGGGGCGAACAGCGACACCAGCACGGCCAGCACCTCCGCCGCCTCGCGGACCGCCGGGTCCGTCGCGCCCGGCCCGGAGTCGATGGCCTTGCGCGTGGCGCTGACCAGCTCCATCAGCCGGGCCACGGCCACGTTCAGGTGGTACGCCTCCACCTGGCGAGTGACCTCGTCGATCGTCCGGTGGGTGATCCTGCGCAGCTCGGTGTCACCCGCCGTGGCCGCCTGATCCCCGGAACCCTCGGAACCTCCGGTGCCCCGGTCCGCGTCGGCTACGTCGGCGGCGATCCGCCAGACCCGGCCGAGGAACTTGACCATGGCTTCCGGGTGCATGTCCGCCCAGTCGATGTCGTCCTCGGGCGGGCTGGCGAAGACCATAGTCAGCCTGATCGCGTCCACGCCGAACCGCTCGATCTGCTCACCGAGGTCGACGCCGTTGCCGAGCGACTTGGACATCGCCTTGCCGTGGTTGATGACCTGGCCCTGATTGATCAGCCGGATGAACGGCTCGGTGAAGTCGACCAGGCCCATGTCGTACAGGATCTTGGTGAAGAACCTGCTGTACAGCAGGTGCAAGATGGCGTGCTCGACGCCGCCCACGTACATGTCCACCGGCGCCCAGCGGCGGACTTCGGCCGGGTCGAAGGGACCGTCGGTGTAATCGACCGAGCAGTACCGCAGCATGTACCAGGCCGAGTCGACGAAGGTGTCCATGGTGTCGGTGTCGCGCTTGGCCGGGCCGCCGCAGGCCGGGCAGGGCACGTTCACCCAGTCCTCGGCCGCGGCCAGCGGGGACACGCCCCTGGGCACCAGGTCCTGGCCGCGAAGGTCAGGCAGCACCACCGGGAGCTGATCGTCGGGTACCGGCACCTCGCCGCAGGACGGGCAGTGCACGATCGGGATCGGGGTACCCCAGAAGCGCTGCCTGGACACCAGCCAGTCGCGCAGGCGGTAGTTGACCGCCGCTTTGCCCTGGCCCCGCTCCGCCAGGATGGCGGTGATCGCGGCGATCGCCTCGGCCTTGGCCAGCCCGTTGATCGGGCCCGAGTTCACCAGCGTGCCGTCGCCCGCGGTCGCGACCCCGGTCTGTGCCGGATCCGGCTGCCCGGTGTCCACCACGACCCGGACGTCAAGCCCGTAAGCGCAGGCGAAGTCCAGGTCCCGCTGGTCGTGCGCGGGCACCGCCATGATGGCCCCGGTGCCGTAGTCGGGCAGCACATAGTCCGCCGCCCATACCGGGATCCGCTCGCCGTTCACCGGGTTGATCGCGTGGCGGCCCAGGAAGACCCCGGTCTTCTCACGGTCGGTGGACTGGCGCTCGATGTCGGTCAGCTTCCTGACCTGCTCCACGTAGGCGCGCAGCTCGGGCAGGCGATCGGGGGCGCAGATCTGCTCGGCCAGCGGCGAGTCGGCCGCCACCACGAAGAACGT
>JBAUAY010000085.1:0-6561 GCA_049676235.1 Streptosporangiaceae bacterium | reverse complement strand
GCTGCACGCAGTTCCTCGAGCAGCCAGGCCACATCGCCGGAGTCGTCAAGGAAGGCGCGGCGGCGGGGTCGCGGGCCAGCGCGATCCGGACTGCTTCGCCGGCGCCGGCCGCGCGGAACCCCTGCAGGCGCTCGGCTAGGTACCCCGGGTCGTCGAGGTCGGCGAACTCGGTCGCCCGGCTGGCCAGAGTCTGCACCGCCTCGGTGTCCCCGGCCGCCTGCAGCTCCGCCGCCAGCCGAACTACGTCTTGCAGGTCGTAGACGCCGACGTGGCTCGCGGGGTTGCGGGCGAGCAGGGTCTGGATCGCCTCGTCGGCGTCCGCCGCGCGCAGTTCTTCCAGCAGCCAGGCCACGGCATCCGCGTACTCGACGTCGCTGCCCGGTCCACGGGCGAGCAGGGCCTGTACTGCCTCGCTGGCACCCGCCGCGCGCAGCTCAGCCAGGAGCGCGGCGGCTCCCCACGGGTCGTCGAGGCTGGCGGGGTCGCGGGTCAGCAGAGTCTGGAGTGCGTCGTCGGCGCCGACTGCGTGGAGCGCCTTCACCAGCCGGGCGAGGGACTGCAAGGACTGGAGCTCAACATTGCTGGCGGCCAAGGTGGCCAGGGGCCGGGCCGGTCCCTGCGCGCGGGCCGCATGCAGTGCCTCAAGCAGCACAGCGATTTCCTTCGGCTCCTCAGGGTCGGCGTGGCGGGCGGGGTCCCGGACCACCAGGGCATGGATTGCGTCGGTGGCGCCCGCCGCGTGCAACGCCAGCAGCAGCGAGGCGACGGATGGCAGGTTCTCGAGGCTGTCGTCCGCCACGATGCGGGCGGCGAGGATATCGACTGCCCCGGCCGCCCCGGCCGCGTGCAGTGCCCTCAGTAGTTTGATGGTCTCCCAGCGGCGGTCGACGCTGACCTGGCTGGCCGGGTCCCGGGCCAGCAGGGCCTGCACCGCGCCATCCGCGTCGACCGCGCGCAGTTCTTCTAGCAGCCGCGCCAGGTCATAGGGGTCGTCAAGGCGGATGCGGTCGACGGCCCACCGGCCGGTGGCCGGGAACGTCGGC
Source organism: Streptosporangiaceae bacterium (assembly GCA_049676235.1). GTDB lineage: Bacteria > Actinomycetota > Actinomycetes > Streptosporangiales > Streptosporangiaceae > Palsa-504. The sequence goes on along the minus strand of JBAUAY010000085.1, from coordinate 5,518 downwards.
GTGCGCTGGTGCGCACCGGAGCGGCAGAGTGACCGATCTGGAAGTCGCCGCGGTGGAGCGGGCGAGGAATTGCTGCGCTTCCTGGCAGGTTTCGGTGTGATGTCGCGGCGGTGATGTCGGTGATGAGGAGGGGCGGTGCCGGGGGAGCGGGTCGGCGGTGGTGCCGGGCCCGCTGCGGCGGGTGATCGTGGCCGGCCCGGGGACGATGACTGTGCCGGGTCTGCCCGGCTGCGGGATTGGTCCGGCTCCCGGCTCCCTTAGCTCCCGGGTGGCCGCTTGGCGCCTGAGACGGGCGGCTGCGCCCGGCGGTTCCGGGACCACGCGGCGGGCCCGCGCGGAGTCATCAACATCCCGCTGTGGGCCTTGGTAGCCACTGGGTTGCTCTTTCCTGGGCGGATCGCCAGGCGCGCGAACAGCTCTATATGCCCGTGCCGGGGCTGAGCCGCCTGGAGGTGCGGGCGGGCGCGCAGCGGTGCCCGTTCGGGCAGCGGGTTGTACGCCGCGAAGTGGTCCGGGAGCTGTCCGGGCTTCGGACATTAGTGGCGCCGACGAGTTGGCTGGGAGCCAACGTCGGCAGGCGCAGGGCGACGCCAGGCCACATCGGGCCACGGACGCCGCAGGTGATTGGCAACAGGGCGATGCCTGGCCACGTCCGGCGAGGGCCGGGCCTGTATGGCATGCAAGAGGTCATGGGTTCGAATCCCCTAAGCTCAAAGTTTTTCACAGGTCAGAGGCATGTTTCGATCATAGAGATGATCTTTGACCTCTTGCATGCAGGCAAGCGCATGTTCCCCCGACGCCCAGGTTCCTGGCACGGAAGTCCTCGCAGCTCACACCCGTGCCGCAGGTCGTGACCGCAAGAAGTCACGCTGAAATGCCCCTTCCCGGAGAGCAAGACGGGGAGCAAGCCGGAAGCAACCAAACGATCTGCCGGGTCCTCCGCGACCACCTTGCGCGAGCCCGAGTTGCCCGGCGTACTGCGACCCTCAGCGACCGATGTCACCATCGCGGCCTATACCCGAGTCGTAACACAATGACAGATCGAATTGGTGCGCCTGATTTCTGAACGCTCGGCGTCGACGGCGCCACGCATATTGCCTGGTTCTGGCGTGGGCTCTGGCTGGGTGGGCTGGCCGATGGAACATTGCTTGCGAGGGCTGGCGGGCTGGTGGGCGTCCTGGGTGGGGATGGGCAGCGCCGGATGCCGCGATCACGGCCTGGGCGATCTGGTTGAGGGCTCGGATGCGCGGGTTCTCATGGCTAGTGAGCAGCGTCGGTTACCTTGCCGGTCCGGCGGTAGCGGGCGAGGGTCTTGCGGACCTGCCGGCGAATCCCCGCGTCCGGGTCGTTGCGGCAGGACTCCAGGGCCTGGATCACAGCCGGGACCCGGGACGCGGGCGTGCTGTCGGTGAGGGCGTGGATCACGTCGCCGCGGACCCGTGGGTCGGGATCCCCGGCCAGCTCGAGCAGCCTCGCCCACACCCGGTCGTCGTCGGCCCGGACGTGGCAGGTGCACAGGTTCCTGCACGCGAGCTGGCGAGCCCGGCTCTCCTTGCTCCGGGACAGCTCCAGCAGTCCGTCGATAGCATCCCTGGCTGTGCGTCCCTCGCCGGCCGGCAGGCCGGCCCCTGCCTTCGCAGCGATCTTGCTCCACCGTCCCACCGTCCCGACGATAACGCCGGCCGGGTACCCGGACCACGGATTATCCCGCCGGCCGGCGGAGGCTTCGGCCCTTGACTTCACCGGGTCACCCGAAGTGGCCAGGCAGACCGGGACAGCCGCGGGCGGCCCGCTCTAGCGGCTCACGCTGGGACCCGGCGGCAAGCCGGAATCAGCTGGCCGCCGAATCCGCACGTTGGTGCGCGCTGGCCAACCCGGTGCTGAAGACCCGCGACGGCATGCAGACAGCCCGCCCATGAAGGCCGGTTCGCACCAGAACATTCATTGCGGCGCACCATCGTGGCCTTACCTCAGTGAGCCCATTACCGCGCATAAGGCGGTTCGCATTCGTCCTGGGGTCGCCGTGCGTGACGGCCGTGGTAGAAGGGCACCTGCGCCCGGCCGCTGCTACCAGACGAAGCTGCACCGATGGGGTGTGTGCCCTTCCGGGCGGCGCCCCGTCATCCGCGTGACAGGATGGCCGGGTGGGTCGCGAACATCGCTATCAGGTCACCGTCACCTGGACTGGCAACCTCGGTGAAGGTACTGCCGGCTACCGCTCCTACAGCCGGGACCACGAGGTGTCGGGCAACGGCAAGCCGATGCTGCCGGGCAGCTCGGACCCTGCCTTCCGCGGGGACCCCAAGCGGTGGAACCCGGAGGAACTGCTCGTCGCCGCGCTGTCTCAGTGCCACATGTTGTGGTTCCTCAACCTGTGCGCGGCGAACGGCATCGTGGTCACCTCCTACACCGATGATGCCCAGGGCACCATGGCCGAGGGCGCAGACGGCGGCGGCGAATTCACCACCGTGACCCTCCGCCCCCGGGCCGCAATCGCCGATTCAGGCCAGGCGAACCGTGCGCTGGAACTCCACCAGGAGGCCCACCGGCTCTGCTTTATCGCCCGCTCGGTCAACTTCCCCGTCAGCTGCCAGCCCGCCACCACCTGATCACGGGCACCAGACCGGGCTCACGCCCAGGCAGGCGCGGGCGCCTGGTCTTCTGCGCTCGTCAGGTTCCTCGAGTCGGCCGGAGTCTATGGCTCAGTGGATCTTGCAGCCGGCTCAGGAGCGGCGACGTTCTCCTTGCGCAGCCCAACGACGGTGCCCCGAACATCCAGCTACGCATCGGATCCTGCTGTTGCCATCACACGGCCGCACGGGTACATAGGCGGATCTCGTGCGGCTTGGACCTTGCGATCAGTGCTATCCGCGTCCAGGGTGATGCCCCCGGGCCATGGCGACGCTGCCTGGCGGCGCTCAACGCCGGCCGGGCAGCGGGTGGCCGGCATCGGGCTACCGGCGGGAGCGGCGCGGCCGGAACTTGATCCAGGCCAGGATGGCGATGGCCACCAGCAGCCACGGGGAGAACAACACGTGCAAGGCGAAGCTGAGCACGGTCAGGGCCACGATGGCGATAAGAGCAAGGGCGATGATCCCGGGCATAGTGATCGGTCTCCGTTCAGGTCAAGCGACTGGCTGGTCAGGGCTCAGCGGAAGCGGTCCCGACGGCCGGCAATCCACGCCGCGGCGGCCGGATGGTCGCTGCCGTCCGCGGGGATCAGCAGCCAGGCGGCGATATACAGCGCCACGCCGGCACCGGTGAACAGAGCCAGCGCCGCGATGATGACGCGGACCAGCGTGACGTCCGCGTTGAGGTACCGGGCTATGCCGCCAGCCACGCCGGCCAGTATCTTGTCATCGCCGGACCGGCGCAGCTGGCAGGCTCGGGGTTGACCGGTGTCTGTGGTGGTTGCGTTCATGCTTCAAGCCTGCCGCCGGCAGTGGCCGCCGTCGATTGGGATCAGCCCCGGTTCGCACCCTGATGTGCACCCCCGACGGCATCAGGGTCATCCCTGACCGCGATCGCCGATGCCGGTGTGGCTGATGCCCTGCCCAGCCCTTCGCCGTAGCGACCGGTCAGCCAGCGCGATGGGTGCGCTCGCGGAAGCGCCGCTGATTTAGCCAATCACACTATGTTGCAACCCGCCGGAAACCGACGGAGATACGCGCCAGACCGCGGATTCCGTGCGGCGGATGACATTTTGGCGGCATGGTTGTGAGGAGGCCAGATCATCCTGTTACGCGCGTTAATGTGCTGCGATTAGCTCGGGCTGCGCGGTGCTGTCTCGACGGTGCCGGGGGTGGCTTCGGGGCCGGTGATGCCGAGCAGCGGCTCGTCGGGTGAGCGGAAGTCGGCGGTGGGCAGACCGCCGGGGTACAGTTGCCTGACCTTCTCGGCCACGGCGATGGCGATCTCGACGTGCTGGCGGCGGCTGGCGGTGTAGAACCCCTGGGCGTCCGCGCTGAGCTTGGGGCGGGCGTGCAGAGGTTTGTCGCTGACCGCGAGCAAGGTCGCGGTCGGGACCCGGTAGCGGAATCCATTCGCGGCCACGGTCGCGGATTCCATGTCCACGGCCAGGGCGCGAGATACCCGCAGCCGATCCGCCGCTATGGCCGGATGCAGCTCCCAGTTCCGGTTCGCGGTGGTGAAGACAATGCCCATTCGGCTCCGCAGGCCGCGGCCTGTCAGCTCGCTGAGCAGCAGCGTGTTCAGCGTGTGGTTGGAGACGACAGGCACGCTCAACGGGAGGATGTCGTCCAGGACACGGTCATCGCGCATGTAGGCGGTCGCCAGCACCAGGTCTCCGATTTCCTGGTGGTTGCGCAGGCCGGCGCAGTGCCCGATCATCAGGACGAGGTCAGGGCGGAGCACGGCGAGGTGGTCGGTGATCGTCTTGGCGTTGGACGGGCCGACGCCTATGTTTACCATGGTCAGGCCGGTGCGGCCGGGGAGCGCGTGGTGCCAGGCAGGCATCTGGCGGCTCTCGGAATCGGGGCCGGTGCTGTCCGGCAGGGCAGCACGGAATTCCTCTACATGCCAGGCGTAGTTGGTCAGCAGCACGTACCGCTGGAACATCTCCGGCTCAGTCCCGGTGTAGTGCCGCAGCCGGTCGATCGACAGGGCCATCCGCTCGGGCGCGAACAGGAACAGCTTCTTGCGCCGCAGGTCCCAGCGGCTCTCGTCGACGGCCGGCCCGAGTTCGGGGTCATGCAGGTCAAGCGCCTCGCGGCCGGGGCAGACCGAGATCCGGGCGCCGCCGGCTGCGAGCCGGCCCAGCTCGCGCTCCAGGTACCAGCGGATGGCCCGGGGCGCGGCGAACTCACCCTCGAGCACGGGATTGTGGGCTGACCAAGGCCGCTCGACTGTCAGCCGCGGGTAGCAGCCCGCCTTGTCGGCCGCCTCCATGGCATCGCACAGCCGCTCGATCCCCGCGGCGTGCCGGCTGCCAGGGATAGCCGCGAAGTCCGCCGTCAAGGTCATCCCGCCATCATCCCAGCGAAACCCGCGACTGGAGCCACGCGAGCCCGGGTCCGGTCCGCCACCGGGCCCGTCAGCCAAGGATCTTGACGCAACCGGCGTCAGGTTTTACTCCTGCCCAAGCCCAGACGGAAGCCAGCGGCGGAAAGTGCGCCCCGGCCCTACTGGCCGCTGCATAGAACTTCCGGTTCGGTACGCATCCCGCCATCGAGCGCGCCCCTGCCCAACTGGTACCGATCGGCGGCTCTTTGCGCGGGCACCATCAGGGGTTGGCCACGCTGCGTCACCGTTTCTGATCTCCGGCTCACCCCCGGGAGAGTCGTCCTGGCCGGCCGACGTCGGCGACGGTAACTGCGGGTTTAGTGCCAGGGTCTCCGCGGTCGGCTGCCGGGATGGGAGGTCGAGCGTTCGGGATGGGCCCGGCGGTAGTGCCCGGTCAGGACCTCACTGAGGTCACCGGGCCGGTAGGCCGAGGCGACGATGCGGTGGCAGATCCGGCAGCGGGTGACCGGAAGCTGGGTGACGGTCACAGGGAAGC
>JBAUAY010000084.1:0-4948 GCA_049676235.1 Streptosporangiaceae bacterium | reverse complement strand
GTCCAGGAACAGCATCCCCCGCCCGGTATACCGCTTAGCCAGCGACACCACCAGCCGCAGGTTCGCCTCCAGCAGGTGATTCTTAGCCCGGGTGCCGACCTCGGCGACCCACTCCAGATCGATGCGCTGACCGCCGGACAGGTCCGGGCCGGCCTCGGCCAGCTTCTTCTCGGCCTGGCGCCCGGCCTCGATCTGCTTGGCCAGCTCGGCCTCTTGCTCGGCGCTGAGCCCGGGCACCTGGCCGATCTGCTTCAGGTACTCCTGGACCGGGTCCGCGGCGGACGGCGCTTCCGCGTGCTTACTGAGCCAGGCCAGGAACCGAACCCGTCCGGTTCCGGGGTCGTACCCGGTGGCCTGCTGTTCCGCGAGGTATTCGCCGAGTTGCGGGTAGAAGTCGGCCACGAACAAGTCGTCACGGTCCTGATGTGCGCCCGCGCTGGCGGTCATGACGCGGCTCCTTCCCCGCTGTCGCGTTTCCCGTTGTCGCGGCCGAACGGGTAGTACCGCTCCAGCCCGGCGACCAGCTTGCCTCGCGCGGAATGCAGGTGGGCGTACACCGTACCCTCGGCGACGCCTAGCTCTGCGGCGATCTCCGAGGCCTTCATGCGGTCCTGCCACCGCATCAGCGCGACCATCTTCTGCCGCGGCGGCATGTCCTCGATGATCTCCCGCGCCCGTTCCAGCGCGATCGCGTTCAGCGCCTGGGCCGCGGTATCGGCCTCGGTACCCTGGTACCGGACCTGGATGTCGGGCTGCCTGCGGCGGAACGCCTCCTTTCGCCGGAAATCGCTGATGTCCTTGTTCGCCAGCGTGCCGAGCAGCCAGGCCCGTTGCCGCCCGCTGGCACGCCCGCGCAACGTCGCCCACGCCCTCGCAGCCGCCTCGAACGCGTCCTGGACCAGGTCCGCGGCAAGCTCGCGGTCGCCGCGGGTCCGCACGCACGCGTGCCCGAACAGCCACCGGTCGTGAGCCGCGAAGAACCTGCTCAGTTCGGCCACGTGGTGCTGCGGGATCCTGGCCTCGCCGCTATCGTCCATGGTGCGCCTCCGCCGGCCTCCGCCTGGGCGCGCGCCTGCCGGGGGCGGAGTTCATTGAGCCCATCATGACTATGTAGTCGCGCGACGGCCGCGAAACCTTTAGCCCGCCGCCTTCTCGGCGGGTCAGATGGGCCGAACGATCCCGCGATCAGCTGCCTTACTTCCCTGGCCTCCTGGAACCGAACCGCTTGCGCAGGGACAGCCGGGTCACCGTGAACATGATCGCGAGCGCCAGCGCGATGAGCCCCGCTACCTGGCCGGTGATTCCCGGCTTGCCGATCCCGAGAGCCGAGGAGTCAGAGACCGGCTGGGCATTTGGCTTGCTCCTCTGCGGCTGGGTCTCGGGCGACGAGCTTGGCGTGGCGGATGGGATGATCGCGGGGAACAGGCTCGACGCGTTGCCAGCGCCGATGAGCGAGCTCGAGACGGTGTTGAGGTTCGGGATGGGCCCGAGCGGCAGCTTCATTTCCGGCGAGGGGCTCGCCGACGTCTTGGTCGGCGCAGTCCGCACGGCGGTGATGGCCACGGTCTCGGCGGCCGACGGCGGCGTCCACTTCACCGAGGTGACAATGCTGGCCGTAGCGGTCAGCTTCACTGAGGTGATCGAGGTGACGCCGGACGCGACCGGGATCTGCGCCCGAAGGGTCGCGGGCTGCTTGTCCGACACGGAGCTGACCGTGCAGGTGGCGGTTCCGTCGCCTTTGGCGCAGCCGGTGATGAAGGCTGGCTTCTGGCTGGAAAGCTGGGCGGCGATGGCAACCGACACGTTCGCGACCGATCCGTTGTTCTCGGTCGATACCTGCACGGTGTAGGCGGCCTTCTGCCCTGGCTTGACGCTGGACTGCGAGCGCTGGACGCTCACGCACAGTTCGGGCTGGGCCGGCGTGCTGGTTGGGCTAGTGGTCGGGCTTGTGGTTGTGGTCGGGCTTGTGCTCGGGCTGGGGGTTGTGGTTCTGGTCGGGCTCGGGCTTGTGGTCGGGCTTTTGGTTGTGGTGGGGCTTGTGGTTGTGCTGGGACTCGGGCTCGCGGCGATGCGGGCAGTGAGTGAGGCGGAGGCGGTTGTCTGGGACGACGGAGAAGTCGGCGATGAGCGCGACGACCCTGAGGGCGACCCTGACGGTGAGCCCGACCCCGATGGCGATCCTGAGGCTGACCCTGACGGTGAGCCCGACCCCGATGGCGATCCTGACGCTGATCCTGACGGCGAGCCCGCCCCCGAGGCTGAGCCTGACGGCGAGGGTGATGCCGGGGTCCGGCTCGGGTGGTTACTCGGGCTCGTGGTAGCCGTCGAAGAGCCAGAGCCGGAAGGAGACGGCGTGGTCGTCGGCGACTTCGACGGTGTCGGTGTCGGCCTGGACGTCGGTGTCGGCGTCGGCGTCGGGGTCGGAGAGGACGTGGTGGAAGCGGGCAGGACCTGGCATTTCGTGTCAGTATTCGCGCTTGCGGTTGCGGTCGGGCTCGCGGTCGGGCTCGGGCTCGCGGTCGGGCTCGGGCTCGCGGAAGTCCCTGGGCTTGGCGAGGCCGCAGCAACCCTCAGCGGGCTTGCCTGCGCTGTGCCTGCTAGTACGCCCAGGGTGAGGACCCCCCCACCCACCACGCTGAGTGCCGCTACTCGTACGTGCGCCAGGCGCATAAGAATCGCTCTGTCTCCGCTACTCATCAGGGTTACTGTCTGCTCGTCGTGGGTTCGGAGGCGATTAGGTGACGGATGGGTATCACTACTCATATCCGTTGTAGTGCCTAGTTATGCGCGTCCCCGTCCTCCCGATCACGGCCGGGCCGCTCTAGCGGGTTGGCGGCCCGACCATCAGATGTGACGATCCCCGCCGTAGATCGGTTCCGGGTACCGCCGCGAAATTCGTGCCCTCGGGCCGAGACGCCAAGAGGCCCGCGCCTCAGGCGGCGCGGGCCAGGCGTTGCGGGCCAGGTGTCGCGCGGGGCGGGCGCGCTAGCTGGTCAGGAACGGGGCGGGACGCGGAGGGCGAGCAGGGCAGTGTCATCGCTGGCCCAGTCGCCGGTGTGAAGAGCCAGGATCTGGCTGAGGTGGTTGATGGTGGCGGCGGCGTCCAGGCCGTGAGTGCCGGCCAGGGCGTCGGCCAGGGCGTCCTCGCCGAACAGCGGACGGATGGCTTCCGGAGGGCCTGGTCGTTCGCGGGCCTCGGTAGCGCCGTCAGTGTAGAGCAGCAGGACGTCGCCGGGAGCCAGGCGGAACCGGACGTCGGCGAGATGGACCTCGGGGAACATCCCCAGCAGGGGGCCGGGAGCGTCGATCTGCTGTACACGCCCGTCGGCGCGGCGTACCAGGGCAGGCGGATGCCCGGCACAGCACAGGCGGCCGGTCATGCCGCCGGGGGTGACGCGGAATGTGGCGTAGGCGGCGGTCAGAAACCGGTCGCTCTGCTGCTGGTCCAGCAGCGCGGCATTCAGGCGCTGGAGAACGGCGGCAGGCCAAAGGTGCTGGACGGCGTCGGCGCGCAGGGTATAGCGGGCCAGGGCCGTGACCTTGGCAGCTTCTACGCCCTTGCCGCACACGTCGCCGACCACGGTGGACCACCACGGTCCCCTGACATGGAACAGATCGTAGAAATCACCGACCACGGTGGTTCCGCCCGCCGCCGGCTGATACGACGCCGCCACATCCAGGCCGGGGACCGGCCGCAGGAGAGGGGGTAGCAAGCTGTCCTGGAGGCTGCGGGCCAGCGTCTCGGAGACAAGCAGTGACTCCCGTACCTCGGTCAGGGATCCGCGCAGGTTGATCTCGTTGCTGACAGCGCGGGCCAGGGTTCCCAGGGCGGCCAGTTCGGGGGCCTGCCAGGGATGAGGGTTCTCGTCGATCACGCACATGCTCCCCAGGACCTCGCCGCCTGGCCCCAGGATCGGGTAGCCAGCCCACGCCCCTATTTTCATCGGCGCAACGGAGGGGTGATCGCGGGTGCGCGGGTCCTCGGCGGCGTCGTCCACGACGAACCGATCGCCCAGTCCGACCAGGAAGTAGCAGAAGCTCTCCCGGACGGGGTTCTGGCGTCCCCCCGTCTGCTGGAGGTCGACGCCAACGCAGGACTTCCAGAACGAGCGGTCCTCGTCGACCAAGGTGATAAAGGCCCGCTCGCATCCGGTTATCGCGGCAGCCAGGTCGGCCAGGTCGTCAAACTCCTGTTCCGGCTCGGTATCGAGAAGCCCGGTAGTCAGCACGGCGGCGATCCGCTGGCGATCCGATAGCGCCGCCGGAAGCCCGTCAGGCCGGACCCCGCCAGGAAACATCGATCCGGTCATCGCGGTACTCCGTTCCCTTTGCGCAGTCCGCACGTGGCAGGACCAATTGAGCGCCTGCCAATGCATTCGGAGAGTCTTGAGCTACACGGTAAACGGTAGGCGTTTTGGCCGTCCATCTGCGCCATCAGGCTTCCTGATCGCCGCCCGCCGTTCTCATAGCTGCCGGTCCGTGTGGTGACGTCCCGTCTGGGTGATGTAGCCGTCGGCCTTGACGGCATGACCGCCTGTGTTGAGAGGGTAGGCGCGGGTGGTCCTAGAGACGACAGGGTAGACGCCTCTGGATGCGGACGCCACGACCGCAGGAGTACGGTAAGCTCTCCTTCGCTGGTGCGTGAATCGCCAGCGTTGTGCACGCCCTAGGAGAGTGGCCGTCAGGCGCAAACCCCCAGGTCGGACAAGTAAAGATAGGCCCCGTTAGCTCAGTCGGCAGAGCGTCTCCATGGTAAGGAGAAGGTCTACGGTTCGATTCCGTAACGGGGCTCCAGATCAGAGCTATTTTTCGAAATCGCTGGTCATGATCAAGTGACTAACCAAGTGACTATGGCTTGGCGGCCGTGCCGGGTTGGTCATCTTCGTCGCCTGCGCCGAAGACGTTATCCATGACGGTTGCCCCACCGCGGATGGTGGGGACAATCACG
>JBAUAY010000083.1:0-6960 GCA_049676235.1 Streptosporangiaceae bacterium | reverse complement strand
TGCGGGCGGTCGGCAGGATCGTCGTCTGCGTCGAGGCAGAAGCCGAGGTGAGCACCATCAAGATGAGCAGCCGGGACAGGAACGTGCCGAACCCGCCGCCGCCGAAGATCGCCGTGCCCGCGACCGATAGCACGTCGAACTCGTGCGCCTGGTTGGCCAGCCCGACGCCCTTGGTGCCGATCCCGGCGAACGACTGGATGCCGAAGATGACGATCACGTAGGTGAAGAGCAGGATCACGGTGGAGATGATCGCCGCCCGGCCCGGCGTCTTGGCCTTGTCCTTCGTCTCCTCGTTGACCGAGACCGCGGTGTCCCAGCCCCAGTAGATGAACAGCATGAGGATGATCCCGGTGATGAAGGCGGACAAGCTCAGATGGGTCGGTACCAGCCAGCTGAAGCTCGGGCTGACCGACCCGGCGGGGTGGCTGACCTCGGTCTTGACCAGCGCGGTCACGGCCAGCACGAGGAGCATGATGATCTCGATGGTCAGCAGGACGCGCTGGAACCACGCGGAGACCTCAATGCCCCGGTAGCAGATATAGCTCATCGCGACGATCCAGGCGATGCCGGTCAGCAGCACCCAGGGGCTGGTGGCGTTATCGCCGATGCCGTCCGCGCCGAAGAGCAGGAACATGTACTGCCCGGCCACCTGGGCGAGGCTGGCCATGACCAGGACGTCGGCGGCCACGATCGCCCAGCCGCCGGCCCAGCCGGTCTTCGGGCCGAACGCCCGGGTCGCCCAGGTGAAGGTGGTCCCGCAGTCCGGGTCGGCCTTGTTCATCTCGCTGTAGCCGATCGAGCAGAGCAGCATCGGGATGAAGGCCAGGAAGGCGACCGAGGGCGACTTGAGCCCCACCGCGGCCACCACGAAGAACAGGGTCGCCGCCAGGCTGTAGGCGGGAGCCGTCGACGCGACGCCCATCACGATGCTTGAGAGCAGGCCGAGGGCGCCGCCCTTCAGGCCCTTGTCCTTGTATTCTTCGACTGGCTGCAGCTCTGGCGTGGTGGTGCTGGCCATGTCTCACCCTCCTGGCTTTGACCCGGCGCGGCCGGGCCAGGCACGGCCCGCCGAATCGGCCGGACCCGATGTCACGAATTGAGCGCCGGGGTGTGACGACGATATCAGCACCCCTAATGCTACGGTTCTAGCACCAAATGATGCTTTCCGGCAACGATATCCGTTGTAACAGCTAAATTTCACTGCTGGTCTCGTCTGCCGTTCCCGGCACAGGTCTAAGATCGGCGCCATGCGCATACTCCTGGTGGGCGCCGGCGGCGTTGGCACGGCATTGGCCCGGATCGCCGCCCGCCGTCCGTTCGCTGAGCTGGTCATCGCCGACTACGACCTCGGCCGGGCGCAGCGCGCCGCGGCGGCCCGCGACGGGTACGAGGCCGTGCAGCTAGACGCCCGCGACGTGCGGGCTACCGCCGACCTGCTCACGCAGCGTCGTTGCGATGCGCTCATGAATGCCACGGATCCCCGCTTCGTGATGCCGCTATTCCGCGCCGCGCTCCAGGCCGGCACCCACTACCTGGACATGGCGATGTCGCTGTCCTACCCCCATCCGGATGATCCGTACCGTCAGACAGGCGTCAAGCTCGGCGACGAGCAGTTCGCGATGGCGCCGGAATGGGAGCGGTCAGGAAGGCTCGCGCTGGCGGGAATCGGCGTGGAGCCGGGGCTGTCCGACGTGTTCGCCCGGTATGCCGCCGATGAGCTGTTCAGCGAGATCACCGAGCTCGGCGTCCGGGACGGAGCGAACCTCGAGGTGGCCGGGTACGATTTCGCTCCCACCTTCTCCATCTGGGCCACGATCGAGGAGTGCCTGAACCCGCCGGTGATCTGGGAACGCGGCCGGGGCTGGTTCACCACCGAGCCGTTCAGCGAGCCCGAGACCTTCACCTTCCCGGCCGGCATCGGCCCGGTCGAGTGCGTGAACGTGGAGCACGAAGAGGTGCTGCTGATGCCGCGATGGATCGAGGCCCAGCGGGTCACCTTCAAGTACGGCCTCGGCTCGGAGTTCATCGGCGTGCTGCGGACCCTGCACAAGCTCGGCCTGGACAAGACCGAGCCGGTGCAGGTCGGTGCGGCCAGCGTGTCGCCACGTGACGTGGTGGCGGCGTGCTTGCCTGACCCGGCCACCCTGGGAGACAAGATGAGCGGCCTGACCTGTGCGGGCACCTGGGTGACCGGGACGTCCAGGAGCGGTGCCGACGGCTCGCCGCGAGAGGTATACCTCTATCACGTGGTGGACAACGCCTGGTCGATGGCTGAATACGGATCCCAGGCGGTGGTCTGGCAGACCGCGGTGAACCCGGTGGTCGCGCTGGAGCTGATCGAGGAAGGCGCCTGGTCCGGAGCTGGTGTCCTCGGCCCCGAGGCGTTGCCGCCGCGGCCGTTCCTCGACCTGCTGAACGACTACGGCTCGCCGTGGGCTTGCGAGGAGCGCACGCCGACGGCCATGGCCTAACCCGGACCGGCCCTGGGGTCAGCAGGACTGCGGTCAGGTCTCGGCGAGGATCTGCTTGAGCACCTTGGTGGTGTTCGCCACCGGCTCAGCCTGGAGGCAGAGCTGCTCCATGACCTCGAGGTAGCTGTCAACCTCGACCGGCTTGTCCAGGTAGAGCGCACTGGTCAGCTGCTCGATGTAGACGACATCCTGCAGGTCGGGCTCGGCAAACCGCAAGATGGTGAACGGGCCGCCCATGGCTGAGTGAGCGCCGGTGCTGAACGGCAGGATCTGGAAGGTCACCGCGGGGTGATCCGCCACCTCGATGAGGTGCTTCAGCTGCTCACGGACGATTTCACGGCTGCCCACCGGACGGCGCAGCGCACCCTCGTCGACGACGACCCACAACTGCGGCGCGTCGGGCCTGCGCAGGATCTCCTGGCGGCTGGCCCTCAGCTCGCTCCGGCGGGCGATCTCCTCTTCTGAGGCTGCGGAACCCTGCCGGATCAGCGCGCGGGCGTAGCCCTCCGTCTGCAGCAGCCCCGGCACGAGCTGGATCTGGTAGGTCCGGATCACCGTGGCCGCCGCCTCCAGGCCTACGTACGGCTCGAGCCAGGCCGGGAGGATGTCCGAATAGGCGTGCCACCATCCGGGGGTATTCGCTTCCCTGGCCAGGTTCAGCAGCGCGGCACGTTCCTCGCTGTCAGTCACCCCGTAGAGGGTCAGGAGGTCGCCCACATCGCGCTCCTTAAAGCCAACCCGGCCGTGTTCCATGCGGCTGATCTTGGAGTGCGAACCGCGGATAGCCTCGGCTGCCTGCTCGGCGGTAATCAGGCGGGACTCACGCAGCCGGTGCAACTGGTTACCAAGCACCAAACGCTGGACGGTCGGACCGCCCGCGCGCGTGCCAAAAATGCTGGGGGGAACATCCCAGGCCGAGTCTTCAGATGAGACCATCGGCACTCCTCGCATTGTCGCGCACTCTAGATCCTGGCGGGGTGTGGACCAGTCTCCCATGTGATCTCATGCTTGCGGAAGGGGGGTGTGTGACAATTCAACAGATGTCCTGATCTCTCCGTGATTCCGCAGGTCATAAGGTATCAGTTCGCCAGGCTGTTACCATCGTGTCGCCGCGCGCCGGCCGAGCGCAAGGTTACTAGCAAGTAATCTAATCGTTTCGCGGAGTAGATGGTCGAATGCCCCATCCTTGGCTCCGGCCAGGAATGCGGTGATCTCTCCCTGAGTGTAGAGCAGGACGGGGCCTGCCGGGAAACGGGAGTTGCGCATCGCGATCTCGCCGGTGGGCAGCGCGGCTAGCTCGACACACTCCCCGTTCGGGTTGCTGTGCCAGCTCTTCTGCCAGCCGACATCTCCGAGCTCTGCGGCGAGCATGCCGTTGTAGGTGATTACCATTTTTATCCCCTTCCGACAGGGTAACCCGCACCGGGCCATAACAATTCACTCGCTGTAATCCCCAGTTGGCGAACTGGTGAGCAAGTTGCCTGATGAGTCCTGGCTGTCTGCCGGCCCCCCGTGCGCCTATCCGGAGACCTGTGCACGAAGCGAATGAACGTGCATCTGGTCTTGCATTTGCACAATATATCAGGCAGCATGTCTTTAAGCACGCACTTAACCACCCTGATGGGCAAGGCTTTTTGTGCCCGCTGACAGGCAGGAAGCTGTTGCGTTGGCGCATCTGAGTGTCGCAACCGGTAGCGGGGATGACGATGAAGAAATCGGCATCCCCTGGCCTGCGGTCGGTGACGGTATGCCACGGCTACTGCCCGTACCTTCGGCCTGGTGGGAGACCCCGGCGGTTACTACCCGTGCCCTAAGCGCCCGGCCGGAAGAGGCCAGGACGGCCCGCCGGTTCGTCCGGGAGCTGCTTACCTGCTGGGGCCTTGAGGCGCTGGCGGACGACGCCGAGATGATCGTGGATGAACTGGTCGTCAACGCCGTCCTGCACGGGACACAGGCCGGGCTGACGCGCGCCAATCCCGGTACTGGCCTGACCGTGCTGCGGCTCTGCATGCTCAGGCGAGCCGGGGAAGTCATGCTGGCTGTGGTCGATCCGGGCAACGAAGCGCCCATGCCCAGGCGACCAGACTGGGGCGGGGAGAGCGGACGCGGCCTGCAGATCGTCGGCGCGCTGAGTCACGTGTGGGGCTGGAGCCCCATCGCCGGGCACGGCAAGGCGGTCTGGGCGGTGCTACGCGATTCCTGAGAGCGGCTCCTCCGCCGTGGCCATCAGGACGTGCTCGACCAAGGCGATCAGGACTTCCTTGGCCGAGTCCTTGCTGCGCGCGTCACACAGCACAATCGGCAGCTCAGGCTCGAGGTCCAAGGCCATCCTGACGTCTTCTGTCTCGTACCTGCGGGCGCCGTCGAAGCAGTTCAGCGCGATGATGAACGGTATTTCCCTGCGTTCGAAGTAGTCGATGGCGGGGAAGCTGTCGGCCAGCCGCCGGGTATCGGCGAGAACCACCGCCCCCAGCGCCCCGATGGCGAGTTCATCCCACATGAACCAGAACCGCTGCTGGCCGGGCGTGCCGAAGAGATAGAGCACGAGATCGCTGCGCAGGCTGATCCGGCCGAAGTCCATCGCGACCGTGGTCGTGGTCTTCCCCTCGACGCCTACCGTGCTGTCAGTGCGCAGGCTGCCCTCGGTGAGGGGCTCCTCGGTACGCAGCGGCCTGATCTCGCTCACGGCGCCGACAAGCGTGGTCTTGCCCACCCCGAAGCCTCCGGCCAGCAAGATCTTTATGGCGCGCTGCTGGGTTGGACTTGTCGGGTTCCCGCCGGCGGGATCAAAGACCCCGGAGTCCATTGAGGACCTCCCTAAGAGTGTGCTTGTCGATCTGCTCGGCCATCACGACCGGGGTGCGGATCGCGACCAGGCCGAGTTCACGCAGATCGGCCAGGATGATCCGGACGACCCCGAGCGGCAGGTCGACATCCGAAGCGATATCCGCCACGGTGGTCGGCGCACGGGCGAGCTGCAGGACGCTGAGGTGCTCGGGGGCCAGCGAGCCTAGGTCGGTGACCGCGGCCCGCGTGGCGATGACCGTCGCGACCAAGTCGAACGATTCACCGGCGTGCCTGGTCCGGCCCTGGGTCAGGGCATAGGGCCGGACCACGGGCCCGGCCTCGGCGTCTAGCCACCGTTCATCGTTGGACGGCATGGTCCCTCTTAAACCCAGCCGCTGAGCGCGGAGGAGCGCGTATCGACCTTGATGTGCTCCCCGGTCCTGCGGACCAGGATGGCCATCTCGTAGGCCACTAGGCCGAGGTCCGCGCCTTGCTCGGCGATGACGGCGAGGCACGTGCCGCTGCCCGCGGCGGACACCAGCAGGAATCCCGTTTCCATCTCGATGATCGTCTGCCGGACCCCGCCGCCGCCGCCGAAGTGCCGTCCGGCGCCGCGCGCCAGCGACTGGAACCCGGCGGCCAGCGCCGCCAGGTGCTCCGCGTCGTCGCGCTCCAGCGTCCCCGACGCTCCGAGCGCGATGCCGTCCTGAGACAAGATGACGGCCTTGTTCACCTGGCCTACGCGCCGCACGAGATCGTCGAGCAGCCAGTCGAGTTGGCCGACGCGGCTAGCCGCGTCCGCATCATGATCCATCGGAGCCTCCACGCGCCTCCTCGTTCGTGTTCGGATCGTCGGCCCCGCCGCCTGCAGACGGATCCGGACCGGGAGGGCTGGCGGCCGACTCAGCTGATACTGGGTCGGCCATCCGCTGTGAGCGGCCCTCCTGCCAGCCGCGCTGAAGCGACGAAATGTTCTGGCGGATCTCGGCCGGACTCGGTCTCGTGGCCCCGCTGGCCGGGCCTGCGCTGGCCAGCGTGGTCCGGCGCTGCGGTGGGCTCGACCTGAGCTGCGGAGCCAGGCTGGCCTGCCTGACCCGGCGCGGAAGCCCCTTGATGTCGTCGTTCTCGTCCGGCTCGGCCGCAGCCCGGTCCGGTTCGGATTCGTCGGGCCCGGGAATCGGCCCGGTCTCGCGGGGCAGCTCCCAGGGCGGGACGGCGGCCTGACCCGGCCCTGGCGAGACCACCGGGGTCATCGGAGTGGCCGGCCCGGCCTGGGTGCCCAGGCCCGGCGCGGTCCGGCCGCCGGCTGCTCCGGGCGTGTTGTGCAGGGTCCAGCCTGGGAACGGGGCCGGCTGGTCCGGATAGGACGGGGAACCGCTGCCGGGGAAAGGCGCTGAGCCGGTCCGCGGGAACGGCGAAGCCCCGGCGCCAAGTGCCGGTCCGGAGCCCGCGGCCGGATAGGGCGACGAGCCGCTCGCCGGGTACGGCGGGGAGGCGATATAGGACGCGCCACCCGGGTACGGCGCGTCGGGCCCGGCTTCCGCGGAGACTGGTGTCTCGCCGGTTCCCTGGGCGTGCCGACGCGGCATGAATACGTCGAAGGCGGACGGCGCGCCGCGGTCAGGTATGGCGCCGGCGCCGTCCGGTACCAGGCCGGCCTCGGCGGATTCCCCGGGCTGGTCGTGACGCCGCCCGGGCAGGT